>JBEKYG010000317.1:0-6301 GCA_049511215.1 Acidobacteriota bacterium
CGCCTCGTAGCCCGTTCCGTCCTGCTTATAGTCGGCGCTGGCAACCTCCTGGAAGCCGTATGTCAGGTAACCGTCCGCGGCGCCGTCGATGAATTCCCAGAGATTCCCGGCAGTGAAGGAACGGGGTTTTTGCGACATTGCCCATCCGGGCACCTCGTTCTTGGCGGGGAGCAGGGCTAATAGCTGCGGCGACACATCTGACGCATCTGCCGGAGCGGATGTCTTGGGTTCTTCCTTGGTGCTGCTCTCTTTTTTAGCGCAAGAAACAAGGCCGAAACCTGCTAGAAGCAGGCAAAGCAGGGTGATCCGTTTCATCAGAGACCTCTCGAAAAAGTTGCTAATCAGTTCATAAGTAGGTTGACATTTGGCGGTATCAAAAAGAAAGGAGAACACTATATCGGTCGGTATCGGTATCGGTATCGCAGTCGCAATCGCAGTCGCAATCGGTTGTGTGGGTCTGCAAAAGCCGATAGCGACTGCGACTGCGATTGCGACCCCGATACCGATACCGATGATCGCCACCCAAAGCGAACATGACCTCTGTCCAGCTCCTCATGTTTGGATCGAATGTCCACCTCCATATGAACTTATTAGTTTGTCGCGCATAACGGTGTAACGCGAATAAAATTCCCGTGACGCTTCGCATAACGGTTTAATGATAGGCACCGCTCTCCAGACGGATTTGATTGCTGCGTGAGCGGGTTTCCCCGATATTGGTTACATAGACCGCCGGACGATCCTGGACCGGACAGACATTTTCACAGATGCCACAGCCTACACACCGGTCTACGTCCACTCGGGGGCGCTGAACCGTGACCGTTGTGCCATCACGCCGCTGGACGGTTTCCGGCTGCACCCATATGGCCTTTGGCGAAGTCGGACAGAACTCCTCGCAGACGATGCACGGCGTGGCCATTGCCCAAGGCAGGCATCTTCCTTGATCGTAAAAGGCGGTGCCGATCTTCACCGGGCCGGATCCCCTCTTACCCGGCACCCCACCCGCACTTCCGGTTTTGCCCAGCTTTTCGGCCTCGGTCAGTTTCCAGATGGCGCCGGTCGGACAGACCTGGCTGCAGAGAACGCAGCTGTATTCACAGTAGCCCACCCGCATCTTCAGCATCGGCGTCCACAAACCCTCGACGCCGCTTTCAAAAAGCGCGGGCTGGATCGCGTTGGTCGGGCACACCTTCATGCACTCGCCGCAGCGGATGCAACGGGCGAGGAAATCGGTCTCCTCCAAAGAGCCCGGCGGACGTATGACGCCTGAGTTGTAATCCTTGGCCAGCCCGGTACTCGAACGAATGATTGGCAGCACGAGCAGACCGGCGGCAACGCTCTCCAACGCCCGGCGCCGCTTCAAATCGGGCGAAACGTTGATCGCGTCGGTCTTCGGGAAAAACTTGAACCGGATGACATCCTCCGGGCACACCATCTCGCAGTTGAAGCAGAGGTGGCATTCGGCCTGTCTCCACGGAACCTTTCCCTGCGGATCGCAAGCTCCCTGGCAGTGGAGGAGACATCGGGTGCAGTCGTCGCACTTGCTGTTGTCCTTCTCCATGCCGAATATCGAAAAACGCGAGAGCAGCCCCATGAAGGCGCCCAAGGGGCATATGCCCCGGCACCAGAACCTGGTAATGACACGATTGAGAATTGCCACCGCCAGGAAGATCACCCCGAGCACAAATGCAAAATGGTAATACTGGGGCTTGAAGCTCAGGATATTCGAGCCGAAGAGATGATATCCGGCATCGGCAATCCACTGGAGCGCCCCGATGTTGGTCCCATACAGAAAATCGAGCCCGCTCCTCATCCCGAAGTTGAGCCCCGGAATGATGGACACGGCGAGCGAGCGCACGAGGAACGGGATGGGATCAAGGATGCCCGTCTGGAGCGAGGCAAAAACCGCCATCGCGATCAGACCAAACAGCAGGTAATACTTCGTCGACATCCATTTTTTGTAGTGGTTGGCATCCACTCGCTTTTTGCCCTTGCGCTCAGGCTTGTAGCTCGAAAAGAAATGGTTCAGCGTGCCCAGCGGGCAGACCCAACCACAGAAAAACCTTCCAATCAGGATTGTCCCGGCGATGATTACCAGCGCCCAGATGACGTTGCCATAGAGGGCATGAGTTGAAAGCGCCGTGGAGAAGGCAACCAGAGGATCCATCTCCAGGAAGATGCTGACCGGATAACCGAGCTGGATTGAGTCGGCCGCCCCACGTGCGAAAGTGCCTCGGAACTCGGTCTGGAAAAGGAGAAACAGAAACAGCCCCAGAAACACGACCTGCGACAGCCGCCGGAGCCAGCGCAACCACAACCTGGGTTTTCGTATAGCCGGTGTGACAAGGAGTGGGGAAACCGTGCGCTCTGCCGGGTTATTCGAGGTTGACATACTTCACCTGCAGTTCCGAATAGTTCTTGTTCCCCAGGCCGCGTTCGTGGCCGATCATGATGTAGGGGACCTGCTCGGGCTTCAAGTCCAGAAACGTGGCTCCATAAGCGTCGATCGCCACGGGATCCACGCCGGCCACGACGGTCTTGAGCAGCCGGACGTCGTTCAGGTTTCCCCCTTGAGGCCCGTTCGCCATCAGCACCCGGTAGGCGTCCAGGATCGTCAGCGTGGGTCGCACAAAGGTCGCCAGGTCCGCGATGCCGACGTTGATATTCTGGTGCAATTGGTTTCTTCTGCCGCCCAGGATGCCATACCAGTTCTTCATCCCCATGGTGACGCGCGAGAGGTTGTGGTGCTTCACAATCGGCATGTTGATGATTTTGTCTGCCTCGATGATCGGCGTAAAAATGGGCCAAACCGAAAGCAGTTCGCCGTTGATGCGATAGTCGCGGAATTTGCGTTCTTCGGGAAGAAGTACGGTGGCGCCCACCGAGTCGGCTGCGCCGGCTATGCCGCTGCGCATGAAGCAGCGCCTGGCGTCGTTGCAGGAGACATCGGTGACGACCACCTTCTTGGCGCCCGCCTCGAAACACAGCTGGGCAACTGCCTTTACCAATTCAGGATTGGTGTTCGCCGCCTGCTGCGGGACCCGGTCCCAACCGATGTTGGGCTTCAGCACGACAACGTCGCCTCGAGAGACGAACTTCTGCATCCCGCCGAGGGCGGCCAGCGCCGCGGCCGCAAGCCCGGCCGGCGTGCCACCCGATACCACGGCCATTTTGGGCAAGTCGTTTCCAATATCGACACGGTAGTTTCTCACCAGGGACGATGACAGCTCCTCGCCCGGGTGCCGGCTGCGTGATCTCAGCCAGAAGCCGAGCCCGCATGCGGCGGCTACTCCCACGCCCACCTGGGAAGATCTTTTCAGAAAATCGCGTCGGTTGATGCCTTCTTCCTTCATTTTCGTGATCGCTCTCAACAACCGGATGATGCCGGCGAATGATCTGCGTGCTCCTGTCCCCAGCAGCCCTCGTGGGAAAAAAATTCATTGTACCCTGAGCTTCCAGGGTGCCACGGCAGCTTATCGATTGGTACAATCTCGGCCCCGGGAACCGACTGGGAATTGGCACGCCCCAAAATGATATGGAAATGCTCGGCTGTTGTAAACGGCAAGATCAAACTCAAACCAAAATCTAACGCCAAGACGCCAAGAAATCGGCGATTCGAGATTCGAGATTCGAGATTTTAGAATTTCGAATTTCGAATCTCGAATTTAACCAGAGATTAATGCTTTTGGCGTCTTAGCGGCGACAATCCTTTCCGCTGTTGAGATCCGCGCGCTCATGACCGCAGGACTGTCAGAAACTGGTCGATCAGGCTGGCGGGGAAGACAGCACCCTCTTCCAAAACCGAACGGTGCGCGGCGAGCAGGTCCGCGATCTCGCTGAAGGATGCTGGAAGCCTGCCACCATTGGTTCCTGCTCCGGTCTTTGGCGCAGATCGTGATGAAGCGCGCGCGAGCAAGGCTTCGAGGTCCGGGGTCGAGCGGCCGGCCAGCATTGCTTGGGCCACGCCGGCGAGGAGCAGATGAGGATGCGCCGAACCATCCGGCAGGCGGAACTCGATGGTTGGCGGACTGACCATACGGCCCTCGGCAGTGGTGGCCGTGAGGGGGAGCCGCACAAGCGCGTGGCGATCGTAGGCTCCCCAGGTAACCGCGGTGGGGGCCTCTTTGGCTTGGCCCAGCCGGATAAATGAACCGGCGCTGCGGTTTCCGAACGTCATCAGTGTGCTGCCAAATTGCACCAGCCCGGCAACCAGCCATTGTCCTGCCGCGGTCAGCTGGTCCCCGCCTGGAGAGCGCCCGGCATGCTTGCCGTCCAGCATGGGAGAGAAATGGAAATGAAGGCCCGATCCGGCGTGTCCTTTGCGCAGGATCGGATCAAAGCTACACCGCATCCCCTGCTGGTGTACCAGGTTGCGCAACACCCATTGGGCCAGGGCGACACTATCGGCAGCCTGCGGCAGTGGGGTCAGAGCCAGTTCGACTTCATGTTGTTCCCAAATCATGTCGTCGGCTTCGGTCGCGGCGATGTAGCCGACTTCGCTGTGTCCGTATTTCACCGGAACGCCGATTTCGGCCAGAGTAAGAAGTGCCTGCCGCCGAAGCGTCTGGCCGAAAACGAAGGGGGAGCTGGCATGGTAACCTCGCTCATCGGCGCCGTAGATATCGCTTTCCGTTGCGTGCTTCCCCAGGAAATACTCCACTTCACCGAGGGCCCAGAGGTCGACACCCGTCGTGGCGCGCACTCGCTCGTAACTGCGCCGGAGAATTGCGTCCGGCGATTCGGGCAGAGGCCGGCCGTCCTGTCCCAGGTGTTGGCACATCAGAACCAGAGTCGGGATTGGGGAGAAAGGATCCAGGAACGCGCTTTCGACGCGCGGCCGCAGCAACATGTCGGAGGCCTCTGCGCGGATGCTCTTGCCGGCGAACAGGCTCGACCCGTCGGCTCGCTCTCCGCCTTCAAGAATGTCCTGCAGATGCTGCAGATCGCGGGGCACAAAGTCCAGAGTCTTCAGCCAGCCATCGCCGCCCACATGCATAAGACTTACAAGTCGGATGCGTCTCGAGCGGAAAAGCTCAATCAGATCTTGGGATTTCCACGCCGCGGCGGGCTTTCCGATGATACGTTCCAGCGCGCGCGCGGGGAGCGCTTCGTTTGCAGGATCCCCGGCATCTCCCCCGCCGGCCCCCAATAATTCTTCGCGATAATTTCTCATCAAAAATGACTCCTTCGAGTGCCTGATTCCTAGCGTCACACAATCATCGGCTTGGCCAGCCGGCGACAGTCTAGCATGATCGGTTCGACAGTCAACCCGCGACGCCGTCCAGCCACGGCTTCGGCTCCCCCACGTGGACGTGGACTTGGACCTGGACGTGGACCTGGCGAAATTGGGGACAGTCACCCTTTTCACCGGGAGAATATCGGCGGATTCGAGAAGGGATAGCGAGAAAAGATGACTGTTCGGATAGCGCCTGATCCATAGTGACCGCAATCACCTCGGGGTGCCGCCAAATTGAGTCTTTCAGCCCCGAAGGGGCGCGGCAGGAAAGCCCAGGGCGTGAGCCCTGGGATCCTGAACACCCGGAAGACCAGCCTTGAAAGGGCGAAGCAGCCTGCGCCGCCCTTTCAGGGCTGGTCCTTGCTCTCCATCAGTTCCCAGGGCTTGCGCCCTGGGCTTTCCTGCAAGACCCTTTCAGGGTCCTAATCGGACGTCTGAATTAAGCGCCATTCGTGACTGCCCCCAATCTCGCTGTTACTCATGCGACATTGTCGGGGCTCTGATTTCCAGCTTGCTTCCTCAGACAAACCCGCGCTACAAATGAGCCTGCAATACTATGCCTATGTTCTTTTCAGGCAGACCGCCTCTTCGAATGCATTCGCTAAAGGAGCCATCGCATATGAGAAAGGCACATCTTAAAATCCTCGGCAGCTTGCTATTCATCGCGCTGTCGGCACTTCTCCTTGCCCCCGATCTGGGTGCGCAAGCGCTCTCATCAGATGTCCTCAAGGCCTTTAACTTCCGAAACATCGGGCCGACGCGTCAAGGCGGCCGGTTCGTGGACTTCGCGGTTCCCGAGCTTGAACCCGCGACCATCTACGCGGCCTCGGCCACGGGTGGCATGTGGAAATCGGTAAATAACGGTATCACCTGGGAATCACTCTTCGACAACCAGCCGGTCATTTCGATCGGGGATATCGCCGTTGCCCCGTCCAATCCCAACATTGTCTGGGTAGGCAGCGGAGAAGCCACGTCCTCACGAAGCACCTACTGGGGAGATGGCGTGTATAAATCTTCAGATGCCGGCAAGACCTGGACCAACATGGGGCTCAAGGACAGCCAACATAT
>JBEKYG010000318.1:0-6298 GCA_049511215.1 Acidobacteriota bacterium
TGCGGACCTCTTCCTCAAGGTCTCGATTGGTCGTCGCTATGATCCGCACATCGACTTTGACGGTATGGGACGAGCCCAGGCGCTCAAACTCGCTATGCTGAATCACCCGGAGCAGCTTTGCCTGCACCTCCAGCGGCAATTCCCCGATCTCGTCCAGGCAAAGGGTGGAACCATTGGCGATCTCGAATCGGCCAACCTGCCGGGTATCGGCCCCGGTAAATGCCCCCTTCTCCCGGCCGAACAATTCGCTCTCTATTAAATTGCCAGGCAGGGCAGCACAGTTGACGGTGATCAAGGGCCGATCCTTGCGAAGGCTCATGTCGTGGATGGCGGCAGCGATCATATCCTTTCCCGTACCGGTCTCACCGAGGATGATGACCGTTGTGTTCATAGGAGCAACTTGTTCCGCTCGATAGATAACATACTTGAGACCATCACTTTGCCCGAGAATATGCTCAAATCGATGTTTCATTTTGTTCTCGTGACGGAAGTAAATATTCTCGGCCTCCAGTTGGTCTTTCATCGTTTTGATTTCAGAAAGAGCCGTCCTGAGCTCGACCGTCCGCTTCTCCACGCGCCGTTCCATTTCGTTGTGAGATTTTTGTAAAGCTTCTCCTAGAAGTTTCCGTTCGGTGATATTGCGGATGTTACACTGAATCACTTTTTTATGATTAACCAGATAAACATTACTAACAAATTCAACGTCGATGTGTCGTCCATCTTTTGTCTCAAGCGGTAAATCCTTGTAACGGACATATCCTTTGCTCTGCAATTCCAAAAAGGTGGCCTTCGATGCTTCAATATCTTTAAAGGCCCCAATTTCCCAGAGTTTCTTCCCTAAAAAGTCCTCATGCAAATAACCCAACATTTCTACCAAGAATGGGTTCACATCCGATATTTGTCCTGTTTCGGCATCGAGGATTAATATTCCATCTTGGGCTGTTTCAAAGAGGCGGCGGTATCGCTTTTCAGAACTTTTGAGAGCCTCCTCCGTCTGCTTTTGGTCGGTGATGTCCTCAAAAGCGAGGAGTATCCTATCCGTGCCTTTACTTTTCCAATAGATCCGACGAGCGTTGAGAAGCACCCTTTTTCGCCCAATACGTGGGAACGCGTGGTCGACCTCGAAATTATTAAAGTGGGTATTTTGGGGGATAATTTCCTCTAACAGCTCTCGCAATGCAGGAATATCCCACTGTTGGTTGCCTACATCAAAGATAAATCTTCCTTCAGTCTCTTCAGGCGCCACCTGGAAGGTTTCATAGAAGTAACGATTCGCTGAGATGACTTTCAGGTCGGGGGTAAGCACGATAAGCGGTTCACGTATTGTCTCCACGATGCTCTCAGTGTATTCTTGAGCTTTCTCGGAGGTTTCCTCTGCTCGCTTGCGCTCGGCGATTTGAGCCTGCAACATTTTGCTAGCCTCCTGTAGGCGCCGCTCCGTGGCATCAAGCCTCGTCCGAAGTTCTTCCACCTCAAGGAGAAGTTGCTGCTTTGTTTGGAGGTTTGTTTTGGGTTTTCTTTTTATAATATCACCCCTCCCCTGATCGCTCTCAGATCTTTAATCCTCGCTCTCCAATCTTGCTAAATTTTATGCAAAATTTTAAAAAAAATCAACTCGAAAAAATGCCTGTCATTTACGAATTAAAAGTGCACTCCCGAGTTTTGAGTTATCCATCGAGGGGTAGAGGGAGGAGAGATCTTAGGGCTGGGGCCAACGGCTGTATGGTTGAAATGCCGTGGCACCGCCGGGAAACCAGGCGGCAAACAGAGAAAACAAACCTCAACCTGTAGCATCGGGAGAACCCGGTCTACTCGACTCACTCAATTCCGTCGGCTGGTATTCTCACCTCGACTGCGTGTTCCTGATGGTCGTCAACAAGGGTAATCGTTGTATCCTGTTGAGGGGCGCCGTCAACGGTCACACTCGTTGTGCCATCGCCAACCTGTCTGCGCAGAACGGCGATGTGGTAGACCGTTTCCCGATAACGATAGTGCACCGTGAAGCCCTCCCAATCCGCCGGGAGGAGCGGTGCGAAACTCAGTCTATCCACCTCCAGCCTCAGCCCCAGGAGTGATTCCACGATCAGCCGGTACATCCAGCCGGCCGAACCGGTGTACCACGACCATCCGCCACGGCCGGTGTGCGGTGAGAGCGCATAAACGTCAGCCGCGACGGCGTAGGGTTCCACTTTATAAGTCGCAATCGACTCAGGAGACGTCGCATGGTTCACCGGATTAATCATGGCCATCAGTTCCCAGGCGCGCCGGGTGTCGCCCAATTGAGCGAAGGCCATCGCCATCCAGATCGCCCCATGGGTGTATTGCCCGCCATTCTCCCGTACGCCGGGGACGTATCCCTTTATGTAGCCGGGATTCAAATCAGACTTGTCGAAGGGCGGGTCCAGGAGTTGGATCAGCGCCTGGTCCCGGTGGATAAGGCGCTGATCCGCCGCCTCCATGGCCATGCGCGCGCGTTCGGCATCACCTGCGCCAGAGAGAACAGACCAGCTTTGCGCAATCGAATCAATCCGGCATTCGGGGTTACTCATCGACCCAAGCGGCGAGCCGTCGTCGAAGTAAGCGCGGCGGTACCACCCGCCATCCCAGCCATGCTGCTCGATGTTCCGGCGCATCTGAGCCGCCTCTGCCTCGCACCGTTCGGCGAAGGGTAGATCGCCACGCCTGCGGGCAACCTCAGTGAATTGCATAAGCACATCATACAGGAAAAAGCCCAGCCAGACGCTTTCGCCTTTCCCATCTGCGCCCACCTTGTTCATGCCGTCGTTCCAGTCGCCGGAGCCCATGAGCGGCAATCCGTGCTCGCCATAGTTGAGACCTCTCAGGATGGCTCTTACACAGTGTTCATACAAACTGGCCGCTTCTTGAGACCGGCCTGGCAGATCGTAATAGGAATCCTCATTCGCATTTATCGGGCGGCCCTGAAGGAAGTGGATGGTCTCATCCAATACACCGTAATCCCCGGTGTTCCGGACGTAGCGGCACATCGCCAACGGCAGCCAGAGGTAATCGTCGGAACAGTGTGTGCGCACGCCGCGGCCTTGAGGAGGATGCCACCAGTGCTGTACATCTCCCTCAGAGAACTGACGGCCTGCGGCAAGAAGGAGGTGCTCACGCACGAGGCGCGGCTCGGTGTGGATGAGCGCCATTACGTCCTGCAACTGATCGCGAAAACCGAAGGCGCCCCCGGACTGGTAGTAGCCGCTGCGCGCCCACAGGCGGCATGCCAGCGTCTGGTACAAAAGCCAGCCGTTGGTCAACATGTTGAGGGACTGGTCGGGTGTTTCCACGGTCACTGCGCCGAGCGTGTGCTGCCAATATTGCCATACCGTTTCGAGCGCGTTGCGCGCGGCGGCAGATCCCCGGAAGCGACGCACCAGGTTGCCGGCATCCCCGGCGTCCCGCCCTACGCCGAGCCTGAAGACGATTTCACGTTCCTGCCCGGCGGCCAGTTCGAAGGAAACCTGGATCGCAGCGCAGGGGTCCAGGGCCGCCCCTACCCTGCCGGAGAGCCGCAACCGGGTCATCGCCGCCGGACTCGCGAGCTTGCCGTTGCGCCCCAGGAATTCCGTCCGGTCTCCGCTTACCGTCCGGGTCGCTTCGTCCACGTCGAAAAAGGCAGTCCGGTCGGGGAACTCCGTATTGTAAGGGTTCCGCGCGAAAAGAGCTCCGCTCACAGGGTCGATTTCGGTGATCACATGCATGGTCGTTTTGGGCCGCAGATCTCCCAGAACCCATTCCGCATATCCGGTAGCAGAGAGCCGGCGTGATCGGTCTGACTCGTTTTTCACTTTCAACACCGTAAACTTAATCGATGCGTCCATGGCCACGTAAACCCATACCTCGGAGCGGATGCCGCGCTCTGTGTGCTCGAAGACGGTGTAGCCAAATCCGTGCCTGGTGACGTAAGGCGTCGCCCCGCGTCTGGGCAGCGGCATGGGAGACCAGAAGTGGCCGCGCTCTTCATCGCGGAGGTAGAACGCTTCCCCGCTCGTATCGCTCACGGGATCGTTATACCAGGGAGTGAGGCGAAACTCGTGGGCATTCTCAGCCCAGGTGTAGGCAGAGCCGCTCTCCGAGATGATGGTTCCGAAGTGCGGATTCGCCAGGACATTCACCCATGGCGCCGGCGTCACCTGATCATGCGTGGTTGTAATGATGTACTCGCGGCCATCAGGGGTGAATCCGCCGAGTCCGTTGAAAAACAGCAGATCGTGGCGAGGCAAGGCGGCAACTGCCGGGGGAGCGCCACGGTGAGTCCGGGTAGGTGTAAGGAGCGGCATAGTTAATTCCACGAGGCTCCTACGGTTGATCTGGTCCGCCAGCATCCCCCGGCTGTCGGTGACGATGGCGCGGGCGACAGTTTGGAGCAGGATGCGTTCCTCGCGCGATATCTGGTCCGCAGGCCTTACGAAAATGCCGCCCGGTTGATCCGTCACGTGGGCGCCTTCGCCTGCGGCAATGAGCCCCATAATCTGGTCGTGGAGTAGCTGACGGTAACCGGCATGATCTTCGTTCCAGATCACCAGGTCCACCGCCAGTCCTTTTAAGCGCCAGTACGCGTGGGCCTGTATGAGTTGACGCACCAGGTCAATATTGGCCGGATCTTCAATCTGCAGGAGTACGATCGGCAGATCGCCGGAAATAGCGTAGCCCCAGAGACCAGATTGCCCGCGTTGATTCTTGATGATGACACTCGCGTCGGCGCGCAGCGAAGCATTGGCATAGATCATCGAGCTGGCGAGGCTTCCGTAGAGCTGCGCGTCGGCTTCCGTGGCATTGATCTGCCGCAAAAAGATATCGCTGTGTGTCCACGCCAGATAGAAGACCCGATCCGCGAGACGCCGGTCCTGGTATTTCCCGACCAGGCTTAAGGCTGCGTCGCGAGTCTCGCCGATGCCGGAGACAATATTGACCGTTGCCGTTTCTTCCGCATCGAGCGTGATTCGATAACGGATCGAGACGATCGGATCCAGCACGGAGCCCTCACTGCCGGAGAGCGCCGATGCATCACCCATCGCTTGCGGGTCGGCAACTGTATTCCCGCGGCCGATGAACCGCAGGCGGTCGGTCTCATAAGAGATTTCTCCGATCTCCGCGCCGTGCACGGCCATCAGATGAAACATCCAGGGAGCGTGCTCGCCTTTGGAGCGGGGCCGGCGCGTGCAGAGAATCGCCCGCTGCCGGCGGAGGATCTCGGTCTGAACAAAGAGATTGCTGAACGCCGGATGCAGCGCATCCGCGGCCGGTGAGGCGAGGACGACCTCTGCGTAACTCGTGACATCAATAGCTCTGCGTTTCCCGGAACGGTTGATGATGGTGATGCGGCGCAACTCGATGTCATCCTCGGGCGAAACGGCAATTTCCGTATGCGTGTCGAGGTCGTGGTCGCGGCAACGGAACTCCGCTTTCGCCTCCGAAAAGATCGTTTCATAAGTATCCGCTTGTTTGAGCGCCGGCTGATAGGCCGTTGACCAGAATTCCCCACTCGTCACGTCGCGGAGGTAACAGAACGTGCCCCAGTTGTCACAGGTGCTGTCTTCGCGCCAGCGGGTGACGGCAATGTCCTTCCAACAGCTGTAACCGCCGCCCGCGTTCGTGATCATCACGTGGTATCTGCCGTTTGACAAGAAGTGCACTTCCGGTTTCGGCGTGTTCGGTCTGCCGAACACGCGCACTGGCGCCTCCGTGCCCATGGCTTCTATATGGCGGTCGGAGAGCTCGGCGGTGCGCGCATAGAACGCCGTCGCCTTGGGGATTCGCTCCTGGAGCAACAGCATGGTCGCCTGGAACATGGGTTCCGACTCAAATCGCTTCTGCATCGGACGGTCCAGGAGCACATAGGCCAGAGAGAGGAAGCTCATGCCCTGATGATGTGTCATGAAGGAGTGAACCACGGCGCTTGATTGTCCGCGCGGCAGACGTGAAGGAGTGTAGTCTACTGCCTCATAGAAGCCATACGTTCCCATAACGCCTTCAGACGCAAGGCGCTCGAGATTCAGGCATGCCTCTTCGGGCGCTACCGTCAGCGCCAGCGCCGAGGCATAGGGCGCAATGACCAGATCCTCGGCGAGCCCGCGTTTGAGACCCAGGCCGGGTACGCCAAAGGCGCGATACTGGTAGTTGAGATGAACGTCGATTGCGTTGTAGCCGGATTCCGAACTGCCCCAGGGCACCCCGCGTGTACTCCCATACTCGATCTGCCTGGCCACCGCCGCCTTGTAGGTCTGATCGAGCAGCGTGTGTTCGTACGTCGGCATCACCAGGAGCGGCATGAGGT
>JBEKYG010000319.1:0-6289 GCA_049511215.1 Acidobacteriota bacterium
GCATCTGCGGCGTTGGCGCTCCTCGACGATGTACCGAGACATCGCCTGCGTCGCGCCGCCTTGCATCTGCCCCCGCGGCGCTCGGAACGCGGCCCCTCCTAATTCTCGGACGGGCTCCTAGAGGCCGGTCCTTTTAAATCGGAGTCTGATTTTTGAACCACAAGAGAGACTACTACGAAATCCTGGGGCTTTCGCGCGAGGCCTCTGACCAGGAAATCAAGAGCGCATACCGGAAACTTGCGATCAAGTACCATCCCGACAAAAATCCAGGGAGCAAGGAAGCCGAAGAGAATTTCAAGGAGGCGGCTGAGGCCTACAGTATTCTGAGCGATCCTGAAAAGAGGGCGCGATACGACCACTTTGGCCATAGCGGCACGCAAGGCGGGTTCAGCGGCTTCGATCCCGCTATCTTCAGCGATTTTGGCGACATCCTCGGTGACTTTTTCGGCTTCGGCGATCTCTTTGGCGGCGGCAGGCGCCGTCAAGGACCAGAGCGGGGTGCCGATCTCCGTTACGATCTCAAGATCTCCTTCCGCGACGCCGCCTTTGGCCTAAAAACCAAAATCAAGATTCCGCGCCACGAGACCTGCGGCGCCTGCGGTGGGAGCGGAGCTGCCAAGGGCAAGGGGCCAGTCACCTGTCCTGCATGCCAGGGAATGGGCCAGGTGCGCTACCAGCAGGGCTTCTTTTCAATCAGCCGCACGTGCGGCCAGTGCAACGGCGAAGGGCGCATCATCCGAGACCCGTGTGAGGCCTGCCACGGCCGCGGCCGGCTCCGCAAGGAAAGGGTCCTGGAACTGAAGATTCCAGCCGGCGTGGATAACGGATCGCGGCTGCGCATCCAGGGCGAAGGAGAAGCAGGCGGGCGCGGCGGGCCGGCGGGAGATCTTTACGTCGTCATCTACGTTGAAGAACATCCCTTCTTCCAACGCCAGGGGAATAACATCTATTGTCAGATACCAATAGGGGTTACCCAGGCCGTGCTTGGAGCCGAACTCTCCGTCCCCACATTGGAAGGAGAAGAGAAACTGAAGATCCCCGACGGCACGCAGAGCGGCACGGTCTTCCGCCTTCACAACAAGGGCATTGTCAGCCTGAATGAGCGTGGGCGAGGGGATCAGTTCGTCACCGTTAATGTCGTGATCCCCAGCAAGCTGAGCATAGAGCAGCGGCAGCTGTTCGAAGCCCTGGCAAAGCTGAATAAGGACAACGAAGTCTCACACGAACGCAACATCTTCGAGAAGGTAAAAGATATCTTCGGGTAGTGAGTGCTCATGCCCCGAAGGCGCTTTTTCATCCCACCGGATCGAATTCAGGGCGGAATTGCCGTCCTCACACCCGATCAGGCTCATCACCTCCGCGATGTCCTTCGGCTCCGCGCGGGCGACGAGGTAGAGCTGTTCGATGGGGAAGGTCTCAGCTTCTGCGGGCAGATCGAGTGCCATGGCCCCGAGATCCATATCGGTTCGCTCAAGAAACTTGAGCCTCCGGAGGAGCGCAATCCCTCGTTCGTGCTGGCCGCGGCGCTGATCAAGCCGGACCGATTCGAGTGGATGCTGCAGAAAGGGACGGAGCT
Organism: Acidobacteriota bacterium; assembly: GCA_049511215.1. Taxonomy (GTDB): domain Bacteria; phylum Acidobacteriota; class UBA6911; order UBA6911; family UBA6911; genus JAFNAG01. The sequence continues at coordinate 1,577 of JBEKYG010000319.1, forward strand.
TGGAGTAGATCAGTTCCTGCCCCTGGAAACGCGCTTCACCACGGCGCGCATTCAGCAGGCCAGGCTTGATGCACGGCTGGAGCGCTGGCAGCGCATTCTCCGTGAGGCCTCCAAGCAAAGCAGGCGTCAGACGGTGCCGAGGATCCAGCGGCCCATTTTATGGGATGCTTTCCTGGCCTCACCGGAACATGCAAACTGCAGCAGGTTCATGCTCCACGAGAAGGCGTCCAACCGCCCCAAACCGACCCTCCCGATGATGGATCGCGTGCTGTTGTGTGTGGGTCCCGAGGGTGGTTGGGACACCTCGGAAGCTCGAGCAGCCGAGCAGGCGGGATTCCAGCTGATTAGCATGGGGGCGAGGATTCTAAGGGCCGAGACCGCGGCACTGGCTGCAATCTCTATTTTCCAGTTTCTTCTGGACGAATCATACGGCCATTGAGATTTTAGGCACTATTCTGGATTTTAGGTTTTGGATTTCGGATTGAATGTGATGGAATTGAATGCAGAATGGTGAGCTCCCGATAAATTTAAAATCCGCGATCCAAAATCCAGAATGTGAAAGGGGGAGCAAGTGCGGAAGTGGTTGATAACTCTTGTTGCTGTTTTCGTGGCTAATATCGCGTGGGCGCAAGACCCGGAGCGCGCGATTAAGACGGAGACTGCTGAACTCGTCCCCATCGGCTCGGTTCGCGCCGACCTCGGTTTGGAGTTCCTTCACCGGGCGCGCTATTCCCTTTCGGGGTTCGAAGGGGACCTTCTGCGCATGGGCACCATCAGCTTTCACATCGGGGTGGGGGATTATGCGGAGTTCCAGCTTTCGGGCGTTGGCAGGGATTTTCTTACGATCACCAAACGCGCGCAGGCAATCCTTCCTACCACCGTTTCCGGAGATACCACCAGCGATTTCGGCGACCTGATTCTCGGCGCCAAGCTGAGGTTTGCACCCGAGAAAGGAGCGCGTCCGGCGATCGCCTTCAAGTTTGCCGTCCAACTCCCAAATGCAACCAACGAGAGTGGATTGGGAACGGACGAAACGGAGTTTTATTCGAGCATGCTGTTCTCCAAGCACATCGGCAAGGCTCAGGTATCGGGGAACGTGGGCCTGGCAATTCTCGGATCCCCCGTGCAGCCGAACTCACAGGCGGACATGTTGACCTACGGGCTCGGCATCACTGTCCCCTTGCATGCCGGGCTCGAACTGATCGGGGAAGTATCCGGACGTCAGGGTCCGGCGCACCGCATTGGCAACGAGGACCTGTCTCAGGCACAAGCGGGAGTGCGGCTCCGTGTTGCTGGATTGCGCTGGGATCTCGCGGGTGTCGCCGGGCTCAAGCATTTCAACCCTGGTTCCGGGTTGTCCCTGGATGTAAGTTATGAGTTTCAGGCTTTTCACAAAAAGCGGGGCCCGGTGACGATCCGGCCGGAGAAGCCGCCGATAAAAAAGTGACTCATGAGTGCCGTAAATTCCGATTATTACTGCTTTCGCTGCAAAATCAGCTACACGTTCCAGGAGCGCATCGGACGCAAAGAAACGTGCCCGAAATGCGACGCCGACCTTCGTTGCTGCCGCAACTGCAGGCATTACAGCCCCAATGCCCACAACCAATGCAACGAAACCCAGGCCGAGTGGGTAAGAGATAAGGACCGCGCCAACTACTGTGACTATTTCGAGCTCCGCCGAGGAGCCGCGGGAGGGGGCGCCACGCAACCCGCTCAGGACGCACGGGCCCGCTTCGAACACCTTTTCAAAAAGTAGGGACGGGTGCAACGGTGGTAGGCATGAACCAGGAAGCCCCTGTGGCCGTCGCTACAACTTGGATGGCGACCGAAGCCTCAGTAATTAAAAGCCTGCTGGAAGGCTATAACATACCCTGTCACTATTCTTCTGTACTTCCCCAACAGGTCAATCCTCTATCTTTGGGAAGGCTCGCCGAAATCCGAATCTATGTCCCGGCGGCGTTAGAGCAGGAAGCCCGGCATATCCTGGAAGAACACCGCCGCAACGGCCACCTCCACCTCGTGGAAAGCTGAACCTCGGCTGGATCGCATCGCACCGAATCAATAGGGACGCACCCTATATTTTGTTGAATCAACTTTCCTTCCGGCCGCAGTGGTTTCACGCGATGCACAAGATGGGGTAGCGTCACCTGATTCCCTGTTTGCAAATCCTTGTCCGGCTGCCTCGGATATAGGCATTAACCTGGCAGCGGCGTCGTTGGAATGCGGAGCGAGTCTACGAATCGAGTAAAGAATTCGTATGCACAAGCAACCGCGGACAGCTCGATGATCTCTCGATCTGTGAATGTGCCTTGAAGCAGAGCATAAAATGCATCATCAATCTCGAGAGCGGACCGATGGACGCGGTCGGCGAAACGGAAGCCCGACTTTTCACGTTCCGTAAACGGACCGGTTTCGAAGTCCCTCACGCCTGCGACCTGATTCTCTGCGGCACCTTTCTGCTTCGCCGAAGCAGAATGAGCCGACGTTCAATAATCGCAGTTTTGCAGAATCGCCACTCTGGTAGCCACCAGTTCTTTATACCAACCCGGCAAGGCTCCCTCTCCCATCAACGGTTTCAAAAAAGCGGCGATGCCCAGGGCAAGCTCAGGTGTGTGCGCAATGGTCTTAAACATGTTCGGAACGACCCGTCGCTGCTCGAGCAGCTGGTCATAGAGAACCCCGATCTCCGGCGTGACCGCATGCCTCTCCAGCATTGGGATGCGCGTTTTTCTTTCTTTGTCCAAGTCTGGCACCTCCCCTGGCCCGCACTTCTCACCAGATTTCGTAGCGAGGCGGCGCAGACGGGTATGGATACAAGGCGCGCGACCGAGGGCTCCGCAGGCGTACGCGACAGTACGTCGAGGAGCCCGACCGAGCGCAACGCAGTAGACATGCCCGGATCCACGCCGCAGTAGAAAGCTGGTGAGAAATGCGGGCTAGCTTTATTATGTTCTGCAAGGCCTGCTCTGAAAAGCGCATATCAAGGCAGAGGCACAAAAAAAACCGCAAAGAACTCTTGGGGCACTCAGAATGAGCTTCTCTCCTGCCGCGGAGTTCTTCGCGGTTTGATCGAAAGGCACGGAACGCAGAGATCAAGATGACCGGGCAATTCGTGGCGTAGGGGCACAGGAGTACCATGGTCCAAGAGGATTTGCATGCCTCTCCCCGCACGCTCCTATCCCGAACTGCCGCTCTGCACGTAATACGGCTTACACGCCGTTAGCCGGGTGAAAACGAGTCAGCCCTAACTCTGGACAGTCCGCACGGTCTGACGTCGTGTACGCCACTACCCAGCCATTGAGTTGGGCTCGCAATCCTAAGCATAAGCAATGCTATAACATACGGAGATTTTGCAATTGCACAAGCATGGCTATTTAAATCCGAGTAATCGGCTTTTTAGAAAGCCGCCGGGTGTCTAAGGACGCGTATGCCACTACGTCCGAACGGTCCGCAAAACAGCTATTTCCTAGAACGGGACTTCGGGGGAGTGAAGGCCCCAGTTCTGTTTTGCTTTGTTTACGACAACTTCGCTCAATTGCCGCTTCAGGATCGTGAGAAGTATCTTCTTGAAAGCAGGCGTGCCTCAAGATTCGAGTTTATTAGATCAGGCGGAGAATTGCCGATCATGAGGAAGATTCTGCTCGGTTGCGATTACTTCTTGCCGGTCGGGCACAGGCGATCGAGTTCCTCGAACCAGTTGAGGACGATGTTCAGTCGGGTGACTTCCATCGGCTTTGTTTCGCACTCCTGGGGAATCAGGAACCGCCGACCATCGGGTGTAATATCATGATTCCTAATAGGAAGGGTGTCCAGGCCGCGAAACTCAAAGAGCTCTCGAGGTGTTCCTGCCGAAAATTCTGGATGCGTAACGGTTTCTGCGACCATTAACTTCGTATAGTCAGGATTCCAGTAGAAAAGCTCGCGTCCATTTCGAGCCCATAGTGGCGCCAGTCCGCCCCCGATTGAAATAGGGATCTTCTGGCCAGGCCCCGGGAACGGTGTTACGTACACTTCCCAGCGGCCCGACTCGTTCGAAGCATAGGCCAGCCACAGGCCATCCGGCGAGAACTCCGGGAATCCTTCGTCGGATCTCGTGGCAAGGAAGGGTTCGGCCTTCCGGACGTCCATTCGTAAGATCCAAATATCCCGATTTGTCGGCCCATTCTCAAGGAATGCCAGGAACCGGCCATCAGGTGACCATGATCCTGCATGTTGATTGTAATTGCTCGTCGTAAGCCTACCAATCGAACCGCTTCGGTGCCAGGGCATCCAGAAGATGTTGCGCAAGCCGGCCGTCGAGTAGCCAAATGTGAGCTGAGCTCCGTCCGGGGTCAAGCAGAACCCCCCCACACGTCCGTCGCTGGTCAGTTTAACCGACGACCCACGGGCGAGATCATACATCCACATATTTGAGTTTTTGCCCGTGGTTGCATAAACCAGCTTCTGGCCGTCCGGAGAAAGACGCACACAACTGACCGGCCTTTTTCCAAAGGAAGCCATCGGTTCTGTTTTCCCCTGGCGATCAACCCAGACCAGTTGAACATCGTCATCGGGGAAGATGCCGCCGGAGGCGTATACCAGTGATCCGGTATACGAAATGCCGAATTGTCCCGCGCCGGAATTGCGGGCGCTGTCGATCTCGTTGATTGCCTGCATCACACCCTCGACTACGGGCACTTCAGGACCTTTTATCTCCAGCCGGTCGGGATCAAA
>JBEKYG010000320.1:0-6283 GCA_049511215.1 Acidobacteriota bacterium
TGAGGATCCTTCCGGGAGGCCGCGCCGGCGGCAGCGTTATATCTTCGATGACAAGCTTCGGTTGCAGGTCTTGCGGCGCCAACCCGAGGGAACCAGGAGTACGGACAGCAATGGTTTTTTTCTTGGCAGCCATGATCCCCTTGAGTGAGGCGTACCTTGGCGTATTGAGATCCTTCTGCGCTGTGAACACGGCAGGCAGGCTTCCCTCCACGATCTCGCGCGCTCCTTCAATCTCCCGTTCGGTGCGGAACTTGCCATCCGATATTTCCAGCTTCACGATCACCGATACCTGCGGGAGATCGAGCAGCTCAGCGACAACTGACGGCACTTGTCCGTTATCCATGCCGATTGCCTGCTTGCCGAAGAGAATCAGATCCGGACCGAGCTCGCGGCAGACGCGCGCCAGCACCGTCCCGATAATGAAGGAATCAGCGTTTTCCAGCGCTTCATCCCGTACGAGAATACCCGAGTCTGCACCCATGGCGAGGCAGGTCCGCAGCCCAGTGGTTGCTTTTTCCCCTCCGGCACCGAGTACAATGACCTCGCCCCCGAACTTCTCTTTGATCCGAAGGGCCTCTTCCACGGCATACTCATCGTAGGGATTCACCACGAAGGAGACATCCACGAGATTCACCGCCTTACCGTCAGGGGCAACCTTTACCTTGATGGCAGTATCAGGAACATATTTGACGCAGACGACAGTCTTCATGCAGTAAGCCTCCACTCAATATCAGAATATTCGGTGACCGGATACTCATTTCCCGATTTCAATGGGGACCGCGCGCTCGTGAAATTAGAAAGTGGGTATCCTGTCACCGAATTTATTAACCTTCGAAACGCTTCAACAGAATGCAGGCGTTGGTGCCGCCAAAACCGAAACTGTTCGAGAGCGCATAGAGGATCTTCGCCCGGCGCGCCTCATTGGGCACATAATCTAAATCACATTCCGGATCCCGGTTCTCGAGATTGATCGTCGGGTGAACCACCTGATCTCGGATGGTCAGGGCAGTGACCCCCAATTCCACGGCCCCGGCAGCGCCCAGCAGATGGCCGATCATGGACTTGGTGGAACTCACGACCAGCTTGCCGGAATGATCTCCGAAGACAGTGTGGATGGCGGACGTTTCGGTCCTGTCGTTGGGCGGCGTAGAGGTGCCGTGAGCGTTGATGTAATCGACTTGATCCGGGGCGACGCCGGCATCGCTGAGTGTCAGACGCATCGCCCGTACGGCGCCGTTGCCTCCAGGGGGCGGTGCTGTTATGTGGTAAGCATCGCCCGACATGCCGTATCCGACCACTTCGTCATAAACCTTGGCGCCTCGGCTGAGGGCGTGCTCCAGCTCTTCGAGGATAAGGATGCCGGCGCCTTCACCCAAAACAAAACCATCACGGTCCCGATCGAACGGACGGCTGGCTCGGCTCGGCTCTTCATTGCGTGTCGAGAGCGCCTTCAGGGCATCGAACCCGCCCACAGCCATGGAGGTGATGGCAGCCTCGCTTCCGCCGGAGATCATGACATCGGCGTCTCCGCGCTCGATAATCCTGAATGAGTCACCGATCGCGTGACTGCCGGCAGAGCAGGCAGTGCAAGGCGCACAGTTCGGCCCGCGCGCACCGAACCGAATCGAAACGTGGCCGGCGGCGAGATTGACAATGCTCGACGGAATGAAAAAGGGAGAGATCCGTCTGGGGCCGTGCCTGAGCAAAGTCTCGTGTTCGGTCTCAATGCTTCCGAAGCCGCCGATACCCGAACCTATGATCACCCCCACCCGGTCGCCCTCTGGGTTCTGCTCCCAACCGGAGAGTCCCGCGTCCTTCATGGCATATTCTGAAGCAGCCAGAGCATAGTGGATGAAGGTGTCCATTTTCTTTACTTCCTTCTTCTCCATAAACAGAGTGGGGTCGAAGTTTTTGATCTCAGCCGCGATCCTGGTTGGGAACTGGGAAGCGTCAAAACGCGTGATCGGTCCGACTCCCGAGCACCCTTCGAGCAGACGCCGCCACGTCTCCTGGGTGCCGATTCCCAGGGGGGTAACGAGACCAACGCCCGTGATAACAGCGCGCCGCTTCACAGTGGGGAATTCTCCAGCTAGTTGACGTGGGACTCGATGTACTCGATCGCGTTCTGTACGGTCCTGATCTTTTCCGCGTCCTCATCCGGGATCTCAATGCCGAATGCCTCCTCGAATGCCATCACAAGCTCAATGGTATCGAGAGAGTCGGCGCCCAGATCGTCGACGAATGATGCCGACTCGGTGACCTCGCCTTCGCTGACACCCAGCTGATCTACGATAATAGACTTCACTTTCTCTTGAACAGACGCCATGTGACCCCTCCTTTAAAGGTACAGAAAAGCGAACCGAACACCGCCATGGAAAAATTCACATTTTAGCACCCGAAACTGCAGAAGCAAGCGCTTCGATTCCCCGGATGCCCTCAACACTGTAAGTTAAAACCGATGGGGCAATCTTCTTGACGAGGCCGCACAGGACTTTGCCCGGCCCGATTTCCACAAATTTATCGACTCCGTGGCCAACAAGGTACTGGATGCTCTCCACCCAGCGCACTGGTTTGCACACCTGGCGAATCAGAGAATCCCGGGCGACACTCCCCTTCAGCACCTCCGCCGCATCGACATTCGTAATCAGTGGCATCGCCAGATCATGGAATTTCAAGACTTCAAGATCGCCTGCCAGGCGCTCGCGCGCCGGAGCCATCAGGTCGCAGTGAAAGGGCGCGCTCACCGGCAGCGGCATGATCCGTTTCGCCCCTTTCGCCTTGGCGATTTCGGAAGCGCAAAGTACCGCTTCCGCCTCTCCGGCGATCACCGTCTGATCAGGTGCGTTGAAGTTGGCCGGAGCAACGATGCCGGCTTTGGAAGCGGCCACACACGCCTCGCACACAGACTTCGCATCCAAGCCCAGAATGGCAGCCATCGCTCCGCGATCGACCGGGACAGCCTCCTGCATATATTTCCCCCGTTTCCGAACGGCGCGGACCGCATCGCGGAAGGATAAGGATCGGGAGCATACCAAAGCGCTATACTCACCTAAGCTATGGCCGGCGACGTAGTCGGGAAGGAATCCGCGTTCCTGCAAAATGCTCAGGATGGCAACGCTTACCGTCAAAATGGCCGGTTGTGTGTTCTGGGTGAGCTTCAACGCATCGGCAGGTCCTTGGAAGCACAGCTCACTGAGGGGAAACCCGAGGGTCTCGTCCGCCTCGATGAACGCCAGGCGCGCGCAAGAAAAGGCATCGTAGGTTTCTTTGCCCATTCCGGGATACTGTGACCCCTGCCCTGGAAATAGGAACGCTACTTTTCCCATCATCCGCTAATCCGGTCCACAGCCCTTTGCGTAACTGCCTACTTGACTCAGTTCTGCCTCCAGGTTGTCGTTGACCTGGTTCTCCGCAAACTCCTTCGCGACCCTGATCGCGTTCTTGATGGCGTTGCCACTGGACCTTCCGTGGCAGATGATGGAAACCCCTCGAAGCCCTAGCAGGGGGGCCCCGCCATACTCCGAGTAGTCGAGACGCTTCTTTAGACGCTTGAAAGACTGTTGGCTCAGCAGGGCGCCCAACATGGCCTGCAGGTTGCTGGATAATTCCTCTTTGAGAAGCTGCAGAACGGCCTCGATCAAACCCTCGCTCGTCTTCAGTGCCACGTTGCCCGTGAAGCCGTCACAAACGATCACGTCAGCCCGGCCGTTATAAATGTCTCTGCCTTCCACATTGCCGATGAAGTTGAGGTTGACTTCCTTGAGCGCCTTGTGCACTTCCTTGGTGAGATCGTTTCCCTTGGATTCTTCCTCGCCCACCGACATCAGGCCCACGCGCGGGGAGGAGATGCCGACGATCTTTCTGCTGAACAAATGCCCCATGATGGCGAACTGCACCAAGTGGTGCGGCTTGCAGGCGATGTTGGCGCCGACGTCGAGCAGTACGGCATGCCCCTTAAGAGTCGGCAGCACAGCGGCCAGCGCGGGGCGGTCCACTCCCGGAACAACCCCGATGACCATCTTGGAAATCGCCATAACCGCACCGGTGTTTCCGGCGCTCACAAGACCACTCGCCACGCCTTGACGCACCAATCCCGCGGCCACGCGGATCGAGGAATCCTTTTTCTTTCGCAACGCGGCCGTGGGCTGCTCGTCCATGGCAATCACTTCCGAGGCGTGCTGCAACTCGACGGAGGCACCACGTGATTGCCCCTTCATGAACGGGCCAAGCACCGACTCCTTGCCTACCAGGATGACATGGACGCCATAGTCTCTGGAGGCCTGAAATGCGCCTTCCACTTCACTACGGGGCGAGTTGTCGCTGCCCATCCCATCAACGGCAATCTTGATCATGGTAGCCAGGGAAAAGTTCCGCAGGGAGTTATTGCCTCTCCGCGTCTAGATCTCTTCCTCTCCTTCCATCACCTGTTGGCCCTTATAGTAACCGCACTTCGGGCAGGCCTGATGCGGCATCTTCGGCTCCAGGCACTGCGGGCAGACGCCTGGCGTAACCGGATGCAGGAAGTCATGCGCGCGGCGCTTGCCGCGGCGGGCTTTGGAATGTCTGCGTTTTGGATTTGGCATAATAATTGCAACCTCCACTCCCCTCCAAGGTAGTCCCAGAGCCAGCCGCTTCTCCGGGAGCTGTTTGCCGGATCTTCGCGGCTGCTCTGACAGCTCTACTCTTTCATCTCGCGGCGGAAATCCCGAAGCACCGCAAGCCTGGAATCCCTCGTGTCGACCTTACAAGGACACGATCTTTCGTTCAGGTCCGTGCCACAGTATGGACAAAGTCCCTTGCATTCCTCGCTGCAAACGAATTTCATCGGTATTGCCAACTCTATTTGCTCGATCACCATCAGGTCGACATCCAGGCCAGTGCCATCGTAATATCCGACTTCCATGTCTTCATACTTGAGCTCGATCTCCTCGTCCTTTTTCCAGTTCTGCTGAGGAAGGTAGAAAAGGTCGAAACCCGCATCCAGGGGAGACGAAAACGCCTTTAGGCACCTGGAACATAGATACCGGATCGCAGTCTGAATCGTCCCTACGACGCGAAGGTCCTTCTCTTTATGCGTCAGGATAAAATCCGTGGAAACGGGCTTTTCCAGGACAGCGTCATCATGCTTGAACTGAAGATCTCCGATGCCATACACATGCTGGACATGCAACGGTTCCAGTTTCAAGCGCTCGATTTCGATGAACACGTGCCAGGCTCCTACTCTGGACGAGGGTGCTTATTATAGTCGGGATGCTTCTCTTGTCAAGGCTGCGAAGTTACAAGCACTTACGGCGCCAAGTGCCTCGCGGTCAGGGTCGTGGCCCGTTCCCCGAGCTGCTTTGAATGCGGGCCATCTCCTGGAATATCAGCGACTGAAGATTGCCCCCGCCCCCCGCTTCCTGGGCATCCTGCAAGACCTTCAGAGCCTCTGCTCGCTTGCCTTGAGCCATATAAGCACGGGACAGGTCAACCTGGAGATCCTCTTTCGGCAGGTCACACTGGGGATCCTTCAGCAGAGCCTGCAGGACCTCCTGCCCCTTTTTGGCATCTCCGGTTTCCACATAATAGGATGCGAAAACCTTCTTGGCCAGGTATCCGACCGTGCGATCAGAGGTGTTGTTGATAACCGCCTCCAGCGATGCGAATGCCTCGCTCTTCTGCCCAAGATGCTTCTGGCAGAGGGCTAGGTAATAGCGCGCAATCACCCCAATTTTGGAGGAACCATAGCGGGAAACCAGCGAACTAAACATCGGGCTCGCGGCTCGGAATTTGGCTTCCTCACTTCGGAATACCGGCGTGGGTCCAAACGCATAGGGATCGTCCTTAGCGTTCGCCGCATCCACCATCCCATGGTAGTAGTCCATCCCCTTAGCCAGTTCCTGTTGGGCGCTGCTGTCACGCGTGTCGAGATAATGAAGGCCCAAATAGATCCCGACCAGCAACAATGCGACGCCGGCACCGGCGAGGATGATTATCCGCGCGTGCGCGCGCAAAATCTCAACAGTGCGGATCAACGCGTCATGGATTGGATCTGCCGCAATTTCTTTCCGAGTCAGCTTAGTAGTGCCCACAACACCTTCCCTGTAACCAGTTGGAATCAAAAACAAGCGTAGAAATATAACATAGCACCACTGTCCCGCGCAATTTCGATCAATCGACAACAGCGCTGAAGAGCGAAGGGAGATGGGACTGAGGGCCTCGGCAAGGACGCCGATCTATGCGGAATGGTTAAGGCAGGGACAAAGAGATCGGCTAACGCGCCAGTTGGTGTGGTGCGGGAAAA
>JBEKYG010000321.1:0-6264 GCA_049511215.1 Acidobacteriota bacterium
GGTCTCGATCACCATCGCGGATCAGGCCGGCAACGTTGTCCGAACGCTGCCGGGCTCGCAGAAGGCCGGCATCAACCGTGTGTCCTCGGAAGGTGGCGGCTTCGGCGGTGGCCGCGGCGGTGGGGCGCGCGCGACCATGCCGCCGGGTGACTACGTCGTCACGCTCCAGGTGGGCGAGACCAAGCTGACCCAGAAGGCCCGGCTATTGCCGACGCCCGATTTCCGCTAATCGCCGGACCCTACCAGTCGGCGGGAGTTCTTTTGTCAAGAGGTGGCGCCGGCCATGGCCGCCGGTGCCACCTAACCCGGCATCGCCTGGGCCGCACCCCCCAAAATGAGGATGTGCCCGAACCCGCGCCTGCGCTTGGAATGCGCGGTCAGGTAATTCCCCGGAAGGCTGAAGACACAAGCGCTTCTGCCGGATCTTGGCTCAAATCCCGTTGCGACAGTTAGATCCATTGCGGCCCTGAGGCCGCGGGAAGGTCTACTTCCCGCCATGCGCTTCTGCTACCAGCCGATCATCGCTTGGCCCGGTGCGGCCGAGGCCTGCTTCATTCCGGCCGAGGATCCCGGCGGCTGGATTCTTGCGAAAGCGCCGATGCCCAGCGTCGCCCGTTTGGCCTCCGGATGCCGGCCCGGCGCCCGTCCGGTCGAGGTGTGCCCGAGCCCCTGCGCAATCTCGAGCGCCAAACGGAGAACTTGGGGCAGGCAGCGAATTGCCGGGCCGAAATCGGTTTCTGAGCGGCAGAAAGCCCGGCAATTCGCTGCCTGCCCCGAGTTCTCCATGGACTTCCTTCCTTTCCTCTCCGATTTCCCCTTGTACTCCAGGATAGAAACGCTTATATAAGGAGGCGGGTGTAGGGCCTACGCTGGCAACCTGGAGCTGAACGGCGACAGAGCCCAAGGGTTTAACAAATAAGCAGACGCAGTTTTCGTTTCCCTGCTTGTAGGACAGACAGGACTGAGGTGTACTATGAAATTCAAAGGTCTCGTGGTTGCGGCATTCGTGACACTGTTGCTGGCCGGGCGCGCTTATGCGCAGAACACGTATGGCATCGCCGAGTTCGTTTCGGGCGATTTCGGGGGCGGGAGCTACCGCTCAACCTTCATTCTGGTCAACAACACCGATACCGACACGACGGCCGTTCTGCAGTTGACCGACGACAACGGCGCTCCGGTAACCGTCACGATTCCCGGGTTTGGCACCAATAGTCAATTCAGCATCCCGCTTGCGGCCGGCGCCACGCGCATGCTTCAAACCGACGGTTTGGGGACTGTGGTGAGCGGGGCTGGAGTGGTGACGTGCCCGATAGCCATCGGGGTCTCGGCGATAGTTACGATCTACGATACCCATGGAAATTACTTGACCGAAGCGGGCGTCGGAACATCGGCGCCGGTCACTGAATTTGTGCTTCCCGTGGACACCACCGGGCTTTTCAATACCGGACTGGCGCTGTATGACGGCGGCGCCGTAGCCGCCAACCTCACCTTGATCCTCCGCGGCACGAATGGGCTGGAAGTCTCCAGAATTTCCATTGCACTCGCGAGTCATCACCACATCGCTCGTTTTGTGGCCGGCGCCGGCCAATTTTTCCCGACGGCCACAAGTTTTCAGGGCACTCTGCTCGTTCAAAGCTCCGTTCCGGTTGTGGCCCTGGTCATGCGCATGAACGGCTCGCCGCTTTCGTTCACCTCCTTGCCGGTGGTGCCGACCAGTTCGACCAAGACGGCTCTCCTGCTCCCCCTGGTGTGGGATGGGTTCTACAGCGCGGGAATCTATAAGACGGCGTTTCTGATTTTCAATATTTCTTCGACCACGGCGAATGTGACGCTCAACCTGACCATCCCGGTTACGATTCCCGGCCAGGGTACAGGCACAAGTTTCAGCTTCCCCCCGCTGGCTCCGGGGGCTTCGATATTCCTGCATACCGACGGCTCGGGCGCATCGGGTACAGGTTCGGCTACGATCACGTCCAACGTGCCTGTCGGCGCCGGCGGGATTTTCACACTCTCGGATCAACTGGGCGCGTTTAAAACCGAAGCAGGTGTGGGCGACTCGCCGGTATTGACCGCCATGACGCTGCCCGTCGATCTCACGGGCCAGGGCGACACCGGCGTAGGATTTTTTAATCCGAGCGGCGCGGCCACACAACTGAGCTTCCGAATATTGGATGCCGACGGCCTGTTGACGGTGCCGGACACTTCCGTTCCTCTTGCAGCGATGGGGAATATTGCGGAATATGTTTCCATGCTGTTCCCGGGAATCGGCGGTTTTCGGGGATCGCTGGTGGTTACCGCCTCGCCGGGAGTGGCGGCCGTGACATTGCGCGAGAACCGTCTGCCCCTGGCCTATACTACGCTCCCCGTGTTTTCGGGGAAGGCCTCGGGAAAAACGGGAACCGCGGGGCCGTTACTGACGGTGACGCAAACCGGCATAAACGGGCCCGCCAATAACCCGGACACAACCTTGAATGTAGTACTTCCCGCGGGATTCAAACTTTCGGGGACGGTAAGCGGGGCGGGCCAGGGGCAACTGGTTATGGCGAATGGCGGCGGAAACAATTTATTTTTCAGTCCTGTGGACTCGACCACGGGTAAATACCTGATGGTAGTCCCTGCAGGGACTTACAGTCTGACCGCCACGTACCAGCCCTCGGGAACTCCGTCCGGCGCTACCCTCAATGTGAGCTACACTGATCCCATCGCGGTGCCGGTCTCCGCGGATACCACGAGAGACATCTCGTTGCCTGCGGTAACGCTGTTCAATGTGTCCGGGACGGTGTCGGGGGTGGCTACCTTGCCTGCAGGTGGGACCACGACGATCGTGTTCACTGCCAATGATAACACCAGCCAAGGTCAATTCACTCTGAATGCCAATGGCTCCTACCAGGGGGTGCTGCCATCGGGGAATTACGTAGTTTGCATCAGCGATGCGCCGATCCAGTTCTCCCTGTTCCAAAGCGAGTCGCTGAACTTGTACAACGTCGGCTCGCTCGTGGTCGCGGCAGGCCCGGCAACGGGCAATTTCGCGGCTCCAAGCCTGGCGCAACTCTCGGGAACGATCAGTGGCGGCGGCGTGACTTCTCTGTTAGGAACGAGTGTGACGGCACAGGACACGTCGGCGCCCGTGTCAGCGGTTGGGTTCTTTGCCGCTCCGGCCTCCAGTTCCGCGACGACCGATTTTCTTGGTCACTATCAGATGATTCTGGCCCAGAACCGCAGCTTTTCGGTCAACGTATCGGTCCTGCTCATGAGCGGATCAACTCCACTGGGCACGATCCTTTATCCGGTGCCTTCGACGGTGGTGAATCTGCCTGCGAACACCGTGCAGGACTTTAACCTCCCCAACCTGCCGAATACTGCTACCATTCACGGCCGCGTCACGGACAGTATTGGCGGGGTTGCCAATGTAGCGGTCAACGCCTATTCCCAGTCGATCACCGGCGCGGCCAATACGTCGTTCTCAGCATCGACGATAACGGATGCTAATGGGAACTATAGTATTACAGTTCTGAGTGGAACGAATTATCAGGTTATATTCGTACCGCCGGTGCCTGTAAGATAGGGGGACGGTAGTCGAAATAAGCGGCGTTCCTGGGCAGAGCAAGGGGACTGACGACGCTAAATATTGAAAACGTTCAAAAACTGCAGATCATGTGCCTCTCGAGCGGACCTTAGCGCTAAAACTCTGGGCCGTTTTTTGTGTCTAAGATCTGATCCGCGCAGTGGGCACGTGGGGAATCGGCGCCGCCATGGCTGGGGAGGCATAGTATGCCCCCGGGTCGCGTACGTACCAGGAGGCATCCGTCCATTCCTTGACCTCGAGCCTTTTCCGGTCTTTCGAGAGCGCCGCGATGCGGCGCACAAAACCCTCGCTGCCGACGGCAATGCTCTCGGTCCAGTGGGGCTCCCGCCGCCCGCTCGTGGTTTCCAGCGCTTTATCCAGTTCGACATCGTACCATTCGGCGAAGGCACTGAGCTCCCCCAGCTCTCGCAATCGCAATAATTCCTCCAGATCCAATATGCGGTAGCGCCGGCGCTGACCCGCAATCTCCTGATAGCCGCACCAGGGCCAATCTTTCGGGTGGCGAGCGACTCCTGCGCGCATCATGTTCAGGTCGATGTGCCTCATGCAATAGCAGAGATGTGGGCCATTTTCAATCAAAGTGGCGTGGTAGCGCTCGCTCCAGAATGCCCCACGCCGGTGCTTGCGCCGATTGTAATGGGAAGCAAACTCCCCATCGAGGTGGCGCATGAAAATACTGATATAAGCCGGGCGCCGAACCCTGAGCAGCAGGTGCGTGTGATTCGAGGTGAGGCAATAGTTCAACATGAGGATCTTGAAACGGCGCACAGCCTGCCACAATCTGCGCCGGTACTCGATGCAGACTGTGTCGAAGCGGAGAAGGAAGCTGCCGGTGTGGCAGCGATGGGTCAAATGATAGGATGTGTTCCGGCAAAAGAATTCGTGCGGTTCTCGGCATCGGGTTCACTCCTGGTGTAGAAGCCGCCGGGTTCCAGGACCGCCATGAATCTGACTCCTGGACCAAGGTGGTCATGCACTACCCATGCCCCCCGGACGCACGTTGTCCACAACCATAATGTTTCATTTGAAGCCGAAATATTGTTCTTAAAGTCAATTTTCGGCCGGTTTTTTTGGATATAACCTGTTATTTGTGGCCTGAGAGCTATAAATTTCGCGTTTGATCAATGAGTTGGCGTCGTCAGTCCCGCCGTCGGGCGGGAAAACACACTCCGGCCCTGCCATCAGTGTTTTCAATCGCACCCGCATGTTTGTTCTGTGCTTTGCCGGAGCCAATCCGGGTGATATACTTTCGTGTATATTTGGAGGTTTATATGGGCAAACCCTTGATGATCCAGGAAGAGGACGAGCGCCGGATCGAGAGCCTCAAGCGGCGGCTCGGGATCCAGCGCAAGGTTGACGTCTTGAGAGCCGGAATCGACCTGCTGGAAAGGGAAGCCGAACGCCGCGAGCGAATCCGGCGCTGGAAGCGCGCGGCCGCCCTCGTGGCCCCAACGAGCCGGGAAGTGAACGCCGAGTTTCAGGCGCACTCCAGGCTGAAGAGGATCTGACCTTGCTTCCCCGCCGCTGGCATCTCTACATCGTCGATCTGGAACCGCGGGTCGGGACAAAGCCCGGGAAGCAGCGCCCATGCCTGGCTATCCAGCCTTCGGAATTCGGTGAGGCGGGTCTGGAAAGCACCGTGGTCCTGCCGCTGACCACCAAGATCGCACAGGAAGACGCATTCCCGCTGCGAGTTCGCATTCCCAAGGGTACGTGCGGTTTGGAGCGGGATAGCGAAGTCCTTGTGGACCAGATCCTGGCCTGGGACAACTCGCTCTTTCATAAAGAATTGGGAATGCTGCCCGAAGCCCTCGTCGAGAAAGTGACCGCTGCGCTGAGGGATTTCCTCGACATCTGACTCCCCCCCACTGCCCACTCTGCTACGCCGTCCCCTCGTCCGGCGAAACCAGCAGCTCGGAAATAGGAGACGCTTGCACCAATCTTGCGGTCTAAGCAGTCCATCGGTAAATGCAAATTAGGTAGTTAACTGTCGCGAAACTCGCTGGTTGGATCGAAAAACCGAGTGAGCCGCTTGGACCTGGACTTGGACCTCGACGTGGACCTGGACGGTCTTGTCTGAGGTAAACTTTCCAGACATAACATTTACCAGATCGCCCCTTATCTGTGAATGTCTACGTCCAAGTCCACGTTCAAGTCGAAGTCCAAGTCCAGGACTGAGGGTTAAGGAGTTTTGCGATCGAAACTAGGTAATCGAAAGCAGGGAAAGTCCCGCGGGTCGCCGAGGCGCTCCCGCCCAGCGAATGGGCTGCGTATAAGCGACCGTATCGTAAAGTCGCAGCGTGCCTGTGGGGCTGGCGGATGGGATCGTAGTAAGCGAGGATGGATCGAGACAATAGAACTCGAACCGAAGCCAAGGACCCCTGGGGTAAAGGGGCGACAGTGCCCCTGAACAGCGGCATGCCGAACGCCGGGGAGGCCGGCATGTGTTGCATTTTGGTTTCTCCTGGGAATCTGCGGTATCGGGGGGGGTAGCCTGGTGGCCTGCTTTTTTGCAGCACAGCCCGGCGATACTGCGCACGATAAACTGAATACGACGCAGATTCGAGGCATCGATAGCGAGGTGCAGAAGGGGCTTGAAAACCTGGCGCGCCGCGAAGGCATCAGCGTGAATTCAGCGGTGGTGAAAACTCTGCGTGCGGCGCTTGGCCTCGATAAAA
>JBEKYG010000322.1:0-6264 GCA_049511215.1 Acidobacteriota bacterium
GTCCGGCAAGCATCGCCGAGGATACTGCGACCGGTGTTCCGAAACCAGCGGCCCCTTCGATGAAGGCGCCAAAAGCGAACGCAATGAGCAGAGCCTGAAGGCGCCGATCTCTTGTCAGCGCAGCCACGGAATTCCTGACTACCTCGAATTGTCCCGTTTCGGCCGTGATGTTGTAAAGAAGAATGGCGCTGAACACAACCCAGCCGATCGGAAACAGTCCGAATGCCGCTCCGTAAGCGGTCGCCGTCAGCAGGATGCCCGCGGGCATGCGGTAGGCGAGCAGGGCCACGAGCACGGCAGTCGCTACCCCTGAAAGGCCTGCTTGCCAGGCGGGCTTGCGCTTCCAGGCAAGAAGGTAAAGCAACGAGAAAATCGGAAGAGCAGCAACGAGAGCCGAAATCCAGAGATTTCCTGCGATAGGTGTATAGTTGTGTTGCCACATAGCAGGAGCAAGATAGTAACCTGCGGCAGGAATCTCAACCGAATTCGATCCGGCACATGAACAACGCGGCGCTGTCCGAAGTAAAAGATGACCTCTCAAAGTTTCTCAGACTTGCGGAGAAAGAGGAGGTTGTAATAACTCGACGCGGCAAGCCGGCGGGAATTCTCATCGGATTTGAATCGGAGGATGACTGGTTCGACTATCGACTCGAAAACGACCCGCGATTCTTGTGCCGTGTAGAAGCTGCTCGTATCAGCCTGCGAGCCGGGCGAGGAGTCAGGATCGAGGATGTGGCTGATTAGCCGCTGCACAGGATTTGAAGACACAGCTCGACCTCTATCAAAGCAACCTGATTGCCGTGCGGATTGCAGCTGCAAGCAACTCAGCTCAGAAATTCATCAGCGTGGAGAAATCCCGGTTCGGGGGCCCAGGTCATTATTGAAAAGCGCAAAACCGCGCTTTTGGTCGCCCGCCGGGAGGTTTGGCGGGTACTTTCCGATAACGCCATAATACGTCCGCCAAATCGAATCTTCAGACATAAAGTCAACATGTTCAGTCAGATACGGTCACGCAACGAGGGGCCGTCCGCAACAATAACTTTTCGGCGAAGTTTCGGATAGAATAAGGCACCTTGGATGCCAGGGATGTGCAGGCAACTGTGATCGCGGATTTCAGCATGAATTCGAGGAAAATCTGGCGGATCTGCGCGTTCGCCGAATTCGCGCATCCGATGACCCCGCACCCGGAACCAATTTGCAGCAACGGAGTCAAACTTACTATGACGGCTTTAATTATATGGATGATAGCTGCGGCGTGGCTTGTACCTTTGCCGACGGTCGAGCCTGGAGTTGATTGGGGCCCGGCCGTCGATGGACTGCGCATGTCGGCAGCTATTGTGCCCAATGAGTTCGGATATCGCGAATTGGTAATGACACTGCAGAACACCGGCTTTGATGTAATCTGGCTCCCACTCAGCGCGATGAGGTTTGGTGAATCCGACTCCATCCACGTAATTGTCACGCGGCCGGATGGCTTCCGGGCAGGTGCCTTTGACCCGCAATCCTCGGCACCGCGGAACGAATCCTGGGAGATTCCAGTACCGCTTCTGCCGAAGGGTAGCTATGCCGTCCGGACACTGCTGGGTGGGTGGGGGTTCCACGCGCCTGAATTGCGGCGGGTTGAAGAGTTATTATCCGAGAACGCGTCCTTGCATCTGGAGCTGCGAGTTGGGTTGATTGATCCGAAACGGTACAGGATCGATTGTCTTCCTGTACCTCCACCACCACGTCCTGGGAGCCAAACCCAAAAAGTTCCTGCAGATCAACAGACCTTTTGGCGTGGCATGCTGGTCTCCAACACCCTGAGGTTTCCTCTTATCAACGCCCTGCCCACTTCAGCAGGGAAAGCCAAAAAATCAGCGCGTTGACCTAGTCCAATTTCGTTTGGCTATCAGGGACATACCGCTGTCCCGAAGTTCGCGCTGCCGTTAGCCTGGCCCTTGCCGGTGCGCGTGCTTTCGCATGTGGGTCATGTAGCTTCGCAAGATTGCGTTCATTCGTGACTGGTATCGTGGTCCGGATGCTTTAAACCAAGACAGAACATCTTCATCCACTCGAAGGGAAATCGCCCTTTTAGCAATTGGGAAGACAAGAGTCGGCTCATTCCAGAAGTTATCCGGAAGATCCGCGAGTTCAGGTGGTGCCGTACGCGCGATCTCCGCATCCGAAAGTCGCCGCAGGCGCGCGAGATCCGCCCGTCCTCGGCTGGGCTTATTTACTTTACTTGCAGCTCTGGTCATATAACTTTCTCTCTTTCCGACTGCTTCGTCGGGCGGAGATGATGCGGCGAATGATGTCGTTTTTCAGCCCAGTACGATCTGTACAAACCAAGGTGATATGGATCTGATCTGCGAGGCCGATTGCAACGAATCGCCGCTCTCCGTAATCCCGGCGCTTATCCTCCACCATCAAGACGGGACCCTCAAAAATCAGTGATGCGAAAGCGAAGTCAAAGCCACGCTCCCGATAATTGGCATCGCTCTTTTCCCGGTCCCAGGCGAACCGCATGTCCGTACTATACATATGTATATACAGTCTTTCAAGGCACTGTCGGAACATGACCTGGCCATTGCGAGAATCAAGAACCAGGGGGACGGTTCTGGCCGGAAGGAGCAGGTCACTCGTCCGTATAACGTTGTAACCGGACAAGTGGATTTGGAACCCCTACTCGGAAAAAAATCCGTGAAGAGCGCCGTAATTTCTTGACATTGATTTCGAGGCAAATTCCTATAGCGCTCAACCGAATTGACCCGTCCTGCGCTAAGATTAATTGACCCACCAGTTCGCCGCCGGAAGGACAATTTGTTTCCAAGGAGAAGGTGGCCAAGGCTTTGGTGCAGGTGCGAAGGATTGGGGACAGCTCGTTGGCAATGGGGGCTGCGGGAAAAATCTTCGTCCTACCTCTCGACATCAGGCGTGTCGATCGGATAGGACGAAGACATGCCAAAACACACTAAGTATCATGAGTGAGAACCTCACGTGGCGGTGACCCGTCTCAGGAACGAGGTCACGGCCTGGTTGAATGCTTCCGGCTGCTCCATGTTGGACAGATGCGCAGCCGACGGCAGGATCACCAGCTCCGACCCCGCGATCTGTTCGTGAATCGTGCGTGACATGGGTAAGGGCGCCCCTTGATCCTCTTCGCCGACGATGATGGCGGCCGGTATCTCGATGGTATGGAGGCGCTCAGTCAGATTGAGCGCCGCGATGGCGCGGCAGCATGCCGCATAACCAAGCGGCGAAGTCCCTCGGATCAGCCTGCGCACGCGCTCCACAATGTTCGAGTGGGTTGTGCGGAAAGGCGGCGTGAACCAGCGGCCGATCGTGGGTTCAACCAGCGGCTCCATCCCTACGGACTCTGCGATCTTGATGCGTTCCTGCCAGAGCGGCTGCGCCTCGGGGGGGATGCGGCTCGATGTATCACTGAGCACCAGGCTCGTCAAAGCCATGGGCCTCATCAGAGCCAGAGTCTGCCCGATCATTCCCCCCATGGAAAGGCCGACGAAATGGACCTGCTGAATTCCCAAGGCATCGAGCAGCCCAGCGGCCTGCTGGGCTAGCTGGTCGAGCGAATAGGGTCCCCGCGGCGCGTCGGTGTTGCCGTGCCCGAGAGAGTCGTAACGCAGCACCCGAAAACTCTGGGCCAGCGCCTCCATCTGCGGATCCCACATCGTCAGGTTTGTCGCCAATGCATGACTCAGCATTACCACAGGTGCCGAGGGGGAGCCGACGAACTCATAATTGACCTGAATGCCATTAACCACGGTCTTCATAGCTGGATCCTCGATGAATTTCGGTGGAATGACTGGGGTACTCGCCCCTTAAACCTTGAAATGATAGCAGAGATCCGGCGATCATATTTTGGATTTTAGATTTTAGATAAACCGCGGAATATCTGAAAGGCGCCCGTTGCCTTCCCGCCTTAGCTCGGATTATTCATGAAGAACCGAGAGAAAAGCACTTTTGGACGCGGATGAACGCGGATGAACGCAGATCGGATTCACCTTAGAAGGGCTTTTGCCGTCGTTGTTTCCAGGCACGCAGTGCTGGCCCCTTCGGGGCGACAAAAGCCCAGGTTTATCCGCGTAAATCCGCGTTCATCCGCGTCCAACAAATTTTTGGTCTAGCTATTGCAACACTACGGTTCATGAATAATCCAGGCTAGGGCTCGCGCCCCTACGGGCTGCGGCCCGCAGGCCCCCTGGCTGCGCTGCTCGCTCCTTACATATCGCACTGGGTATGCTCGTCGCTCGCGCCTTGCCGGCGAGCCTGGGGACCGGCAGCAAAATGCCAAGTAATTCTTGCACGAGCCCTAAGAGACAGCCTATGGTTGCGACCATGCCGCGCCGTGTTATTCGCGGCAGAATTTCCCCCCCCAGTATCTGAATCGCAGAAACTCCACAAGGTATTCTTGAAAACGATGGCATGTCCCTTGTATAAGTGGAAGGGTTACCTGGCAGCCTTATTCTCTCTCACTGAAAATTGGGCAAAGGTCAGGCACTCGAACAACGGCTTTCCAATGGGTCCGATCGAGCCTATTCGCCTAAGTTTACTGGAGGAGGGGAAATGAAAAATAGATTTCGGGCAAGCATTCTTTGCGTCGGATGGCTGATGTTGACAGGCCCCGTATTCGGCCAGAGAACGACGGGGACGATGGCTTTCACGGTCTCCATGGAGCAGCCGGGCACTCATCTATACCACGTTGTTTTCCACTGCGATGGGCTCAAAGGAACGACTCAGGATTTCAAAATGCCTGTCTGGACGCCGGGGTATTACGGCATCATGAACTTCGCTAGAAACGTGCAGAATTTTCACGCCGCGGACGGCGCGGGAAAGGAACTCAAGTGGGAAAAGGCTGCGACCAATGACTGGAAGGTGCAAACCGGCAGCGTCGCGGCCGTCACGGTATCCTATGACGTACTGGCTACCTCCTCGTTTGCCGCCAACCCCTATTTGGGCGAAGATCGCGGCTGCATTATCGGCACGGGCGTTTTTCTCTACCTCGCCGGCCAGGTTTCGCACACCGCAACCGTCGAAATCAAACTTAATTCAAACTGGAATGTGATCGCGACCGGCCTCGACCCCGTGTCGCCCGATAAGCCCCGCATCTTTGCCGCCCCGAACTTTGACGTGTTGTATGACAGCCCGATCCTGATGGGCAACCTGGAATCCCTGCCGTCGTTTGAGATCAAGGGAATCCCCCATTATTTCATCGGCTATAAGCTGGGAGACAACTTCAATCGTGAACAGTTTATGAAGGATCTGAAGGCGGTCATCGAGCAGGGGATCGCGGTCATCGGCGACATCCCCTACACTCATTACACGTTCCTGGGGATCGGTCCCGGGCAGGGTGGCATCGAACATCTGAATTCCACGACAGTCCCCTTCACCGGCAGCACGGCACTGGACACAAGGGAGGGTCGGAATCGCGAACTGGGCTTTCTGGCACACGAATATTTTCACAATTACAACGTTAAGCGTATCCGGCCGATTGCGCTTGGTCCGTTCGATTACGACAAAGAAAATCTGACGAACATGCTGTGGGTCTCCGAAGGCTTCACCAACTATTACGAATTCCTGATGCTTTCGCGGGCAGGGATCACGAACCAGGAGGAACTCCTGGACAGTTTCCGCAGAAGCATCGTCTCCTACGAGAACAACCCCGGACATCTCTTTCAATCCGCGACCCAATCGAGCCACGACACCTGGAGCCAGGGGCCGTTCGGAGGCCGGGGTGGGAGTGGAATCAAGAAGACGATTTCCTATTACGACAAAGGAGCCGTGCTCGGGATGCTTCTCGATTTCAAGATTCGTCATGAAACGAAGAACCGGAAGTCGCTCGACACGGTGATGCGGACACTCTATGAGCAGTACTACCGGCAGAAGAAGCGGGGCTGGACTGATGAGGAGTTCCGGGCGGTCTGCGAAAAGATCGCCGGCGTCCCGCTTGCCGAGAATTTCGATTACGCATCCACCACCAAGGACATCGATTATGCAAAGTATCTCGCCTACGCAGGTCTCGAGCTCGAGCATCCCAAGGAATTGCCCGAACCCGATCTCGGAGCGATTGCCGAAGACAAGGACGCAAAGCTGATCATCTCGGCCGTGGAAGGGGAGTCTCCCGCACAGCACGCCGGCCTGGCTGCGCAGGATGAGATCAAGGCTTTGGATGGAAATCGTGTTGATGCGAAGGCACTGAACAACACCATCGCTGCCAAAAAGCCTGGCGACAAGGTCCGGCTCACAGTGTCTCGTGCAAACAAG
>JBEKYG010000323.1:0-6262 GCA_049511215.1 Acidobacteriota bacterium
GAGATTCTTTGCGGCGGGAAGGGGAGCAACCAGACAGGCTATTTCATCGAGCCCACAATAATTGTCACCAGGAACCCGAAGAGCACGACCATGGTAGAAGAGATCTTCGGACCCGTTTTGACCATCTTCGTATACGATGATAACGAGTATGAAGAGACGTTACGGCTCTGCGACGAGACTTCGCCCTATGCTCTGACGGGCGCTGTCTGGACGAATGACCGATATGCATTTGTCCAAGCTTGTCAAATTCTGCGTTACGCTGCCGGCAATTTTTATCTCAACGACAAACCCACCGGCGCCATGGTTGGGTTGCAGCCATTCGGTGGAGCCCGTGCCTCCGGAACCAATGACAAAGCCGGCGGGCATTTGAACCTGCTTCGCTGGGTGAGCCCGCGAACCATCAAGGAGACATTCATGCCACCGTTTAATTTTGCCTATCCTTTTATGCAGTAGTAGGTCGGAATGGAAATCATGGGTAAGGAAAGGCAGAGGAGCTTCAGCATTCCCGGCTACCTGTTAGCCATGGGGTGTAATCGGAACCGGGAGTCAGTAGCTTGCCACCGCTTTCAGAACGGATTTGGCTAAAAAAAAAACGCCACGGATTCCACGGATTCAAAAAGCCTAGCGGATGATACGTTTGAACTGGAGCGACCTGGTGGCGAAGTTGAGGAGCAGCGCCGATGACCGTTCCTGAGAGTTCTTAATAGAGCATTTCAGCCCCCATCGTATCTAACCGGCGGCCCCAGTACATGATCGAGAGTTTTTTAACCGTGAAATCCGTGGAATCCGTGGCGTTATTGTTTTGATTTCTCCAGGAGTGAATCTCACTTCCGATTGCACCCTTAGCCAGGTGCCCGATTGACTCCCTGACCGCAATGAGCCACTATTCTTCCCCCTGCTTTTAAACAACTAATCGAGGAGGCCTTTGATGGCAATGGAACGACCGAATGCAACGACATTTCAAGGGAAACCGCTCACACTGATTGGACCCGAACTAAAGGTGGGGGAGAAAGCCCCCGCTTTCACGGCGAAAGGGTTGGATTTGAAGCCGTTTACACTCGAGGATACGAAAGGAAAGATCCGGCTGTTGAGCGCCGTCCCCTCGCTGGATACCCCGGTGTGCGATATGGAGACGCGCCGATTCAACCTGGAAGCGGCCAAATTAGGGGACAAGGTTGAGATCGTCACCATCAGCGTGGATCTCCCTTTCGCGCAGAAGCGCTGGTGCGCCGCGGCCGGCATTGACAAAATCAAGATCGTTTCGGATTACTTTGATCGTTCCTTCAGCCAGGCTTACGGCACCCTCATCAAGGAACTTCATCTGTCCAGCCGAGCCGTGTTTATCGTAGATGACAAGGATACGATCCGTTACGTGGAATACGTGCCTGAGATTGCGAGCCACCCCGACTACGATCGTGCCCTCGCCGCGGTCAAAGCCCTCCTGTGACCCTAAGTGATGAATACTGAGTTGCAGATATCGAAGCCTTTGAGCAGTAACTTTTTATGTGCTCAGTACTAGGAGCCCGTCCGAGAATTAGGAGAGGCCGCGTTCCGAGCGCCGCGGGGGCAGATGCAAGGCGGCGCGACGCAGGCGATGTCTCGGTACATCGTCGAGGAGCGCCAACGCCGCAGATGCCCCCGCGCCGCCGGAACCCGGAGGGGGCATGGGGATTGCGGGCGATCTCCGCGTTGCTCGTCGTCAACGATGTGCACTGACATCGCCTCCTCCTCGCGCCTTGAGCTCGCCTCGCAAGCCCCATGCGCGCGGCCCCTCCTAATTCTCGGACAGGCTCCTAGCCAAGGACTGCGTCCTTGATATCCCGCAAAAAAGCGGCGGGATGTGGAAGCCAGGAGCCAGAATGGATTCGTGCAGTGCTTGTGCTCGTCTACTGCCTTGAGTTCGACACGTCCAGATTCTGGCTTCTTGCTTCCGGCTCCTGGCTTCAAACGAGAACAAGATTCCCGTTACGCTTCGCATAATGGTCTCACCACTTACTCAGGACTGCTTTTTGGCGACGGTTGCCTTGACTAAAAGTTCCCGGACGAGGACAATGGTGTGTGATTTCTAGCATGGCCACTTGCCTCCATTCGACTTCCGATCGATCGAGCCAAACGATACGAGGACGCATTCCAGGAAGTTGCTGGCGGCGTTTAACTCTTCTTTAGGAGACCATGACTTCATGATCCGACGATCCGTAGTTCTGGCTGCTGCTTTGTTGGCTTTTTTGCCCATGAGGGGATCGGCGGAAAAAGCCAATCAAGAGGCAAAGGCCGCTTCCGCGGTGCCAGCCACCACGGATGACGTAGTTGTCAAAGTGCTGGGCGAGTCCATAACCGAGAAGCAGGTCCTGAGCAAAATCAACGAGATAGCGCAGCAGCTGCAGCAACAAGCCACACCTCAGCAGCTTCAGCAGAAGGATATTGTCTTCTATAAGGACGCTCTTGAAACGTTGATCGGTGGCATCCTCCTGAAGAGTGAGGGCAAAGAAAAGAACATCGTCGCGGACAAGGCGAAAGTCGACCAGACCTTTCAATCTGTCAAGGGGCAGTTCCCCACCGAGGAAGCGTTCCAGAAAGCGATGGCGAATCAGGGGGTTAAGGAGGCGGATGTCCGCAATGCCATCGAGGAAGGGATCGTAATCCAGCAAGTTCTGGACCTGACCTTCAAAAACATCCCGGCCGTTTCCGATGCCGATATCCAGAAGTTCTACAACGAAAACCCGAAGTACTTCGATGAGCCCGAACAGGTCCACGCCGCTCACATC
The DNA here is from genome assembly GCA_049511215.1 of Acidobacteriota bacterium. Classification (GTDB taxonomy): domain Bacteria; phylum Acidobacteriota; class UBA6911; order UBA6911; family UBA6911; genus JAFNAG01. The sequence goes on from JBEKYG010000323.1 coordinate 2,766, forward strand.
TATATGAGGGTGGATAAGAATGCCACACCTGAGCAGAAGGCTGAGATTCGGAAGAAGCTCGAGGCCATTCGTGCCGACATCGAAAGCAAGAAAATCTCGTTTGCAGAAGCAGCTGCCAAGAATTCCGACGATAAGGAAAACGCCCAGACCGGCGGCGATCTTGGCACCTTTAAACGCGGGGAAAATGTTATTCCGGCGATCGAAAATGCCGCATTTTCAGCTAAACCGGGGACACTTACGCCGATCGTAGAAACGGAATTCGGTTTTCATCTGATCAACGTGATCGAGTACAAACCGGGAGGGAAAAAGCCGCTGGAAAAAGCCCAGCCGGACATCAAGAACTTCCTCGAGCGGAAAGCCAAGCAGGAGGCGACACAGAAGCACGTTGACGAACTCAAAGCCAAGGCTAAAATCGAGACCGTAATGACCGGCGAAGAATGGAACAAACGTCATACCGCCAAATAAAAAGCAATGTCGGTGAAGGCATTCCTGGGAGCTAGCCCGAGAAGATAGGTGGGAATCTCGCATGACACGCATGTGTCCCGGTCCACGAATAGTACATCCTCGCCCAAATAGGAAGTTACCACGAACCCGTCACTTTCTCGCACGTACACCCGCAATGTCGTCTGTTCGATTAGATGATCCCCCAGCATGGACGCCTCCGTTGACGAACATTGGAACTCCAGGTAAACTTTTATGCAATGGTTGTATCAGCTTTCAGGAAGGGTGGTTTCTATGTCAAAGGTGGAACTAAAGGATTTTGCTTTCCCAGACGAAACACGAACATTTGAAAAAGGCAAGGTTGAGCTGGTCCATATCGGCGGCGGCGTAGTCGGCAAACTCACCCTGGAGCCGGGGTGGCGCTGGTCTCTTCATGTGAAGCCGATCGCGCAGACCGAATGGTGCGAGGCTCCTCATTTCCAGTACCAGGTTTGCGGCAACGTGCATGTGGTCATGTCGGACGGGCACCAGTTTGACTCCGGGCCCGGGCAAGTCATAGCGCTCCCCCAGGGACACGATGCGTGGGTGGTCGGCAATGAACCGGTGGTCCTCATTGACTGGGCAGGCGCCAGCAACTACGCCCGGAAGTGAGGCCCAGGGTGTGTTGAAGTCGGACCGTTGGCAGCAAAAGCCGCTTGGCAGTAGCTCTTGAGCGCTATCCGATCTTATAGTTGCAAGCGAAGATGCTTCTGCCCGCTGAAGATCGTGTGCCGCATCGACGCCCCCAGCGTCATCGAGAGCATCCTGCGTCACCTCAAGCTCTGGGACCGTCCCGAGCGTCCGCCTCCCATACCCGGGCCGAGCCCACTCCACTACGATGTCGGGATTTCTGCCTGGGAGGATGACGTCGGGTGGTTCGATGGGGCGGAATAAACCTCCAGTTGGCTTTCATGCCCTATGTCGAGAGCAGTCGCCGATCTCATAACCTTCGGCTGGTCCGACCCCAATGCCACAGCAAAGTAATTGGCTCGTGGCCGCCTATCGGCTGCGGAGGGTTTTCATGGCGCCGCCCCAGGCGATGACCTGGTTAAGCATGGTGTTGACCGCAGCCTCGTGCTGAGGAGCCGGTTTGAAGGTGCTGAATTTTTCGAAGTCGGTATAAAGCGAAAGCATGACCTGAGCTCGCACGGTGGCGATCTGGAGCTCGGCCATGACCAGCCTCAGCTGCTCCACGGCGCGCGCCCCGCCGGCGCTGCCATAACTCACAAACCCGGCCGCTTTGTTGTTCCATTCTTTGTAAAGGAAATCGATCGCGTTTTTGAGTGCTCCGGACGTTCCGTGGTTGTATTCGGGCGTTACAAACACGAAGGCGTCAAAGGAATCGATTTTCGCTGCCCACGCTTTGGTGTGCGTCTGGCTATACTGGCCCATGGCCGGCGGCACGGGCTCGTCGAGCAGCGGCAGGTTGTAGTCCTTGATATCCACGAGCTCGAACTCGGCGTCGCTGCGTTTGGCGGCAATTTCGTATGCCCAGCGGGCCACCGCCTCGGCCTTCCGCCCCGGACGCGTGCTGCCGATCACAATCGCTACTTTGATCATTTTCGCCGTTCTCCTGAAATGAATTGTCCCCAAAGCACAGTACAATCATAGCTGATTTCCGGTTCTGGTGCAGGCGCCCCGACAACATTGGATTTGGTCTCGTGTGTTTCGTGTATTTCGTGGTTGCGAGGAAGGCGTGTCCAATGGATGATACGGGGCAGCCAAGACTTTTTTCGGAACACCGCCACACTGGGAAATGAACATGATTCGAGTCGAACGCCTCAGGTATTGGATGCAGGCCGCGGACGACGGAGTCTTTTCCCGTAGCGGGTCCGATGGGACCATGGCTTGGGTGGATCCGGCAAACGATCTGTTCGGACTCGTATTTACCCAGAGCCGGGGAGGCAAGAATCCCACCCAGGCATTTCCCGGGCGCTGCACTGCCGAACCTAACACTGCCGGTCAACCGGACGCCGATGCCCGTGATTTCCACCGCGCCCTGTTTCATCGACGAGCCTGGGTTCAGGAAGAAATCCTGTTCCGAAACCAGGATCTTGCCCATGCCGGAAATCGGCAACTCCCGGGTGATGCCGATCTGGACCGCCGGGTTGGTGAAGGCGATCGAAATCAGAGTCGCGCCCCCTCCCGACGTTCCGGTAACATTTCCTGCGCCGTACGCGACCAGGGTGATCGATCCAAGAACTTCTGAGCGACCGGTGTTGATGACCTCCGTCGGAGAACCAATGACATCAAACCGGATTGCGGAGAATCCTGAATTCGCCCAAGCGGTGAGGAGAAGCGCTGAACAAGGCAGAAGAATGAGCAGCCGGTACTTTTTTCTGGATTCCATTTCTAGCACCCAATTCCCTTCTGGGTATTTAGTCGATTCTCATTTCAATTCATTAGAAATGCACGTACATGCCGGCTCCGGAATCGATTGCTCCATCAATCTATGGATACTGGTCGGCCGCGGGCCCAGGTTACATTTTGTCGGGACTTCTTATCGGGCGTATAATGACCGGTCAGGGGAGCGCTGGAAGCTCGGGAGCGATGCCCGAAATCGACAACCGATTCAACGCGGAATCAAGTAAAGGGGCATACCAGGCAGTCGATCTTACGACGGGGCTTGTTCCCATCTGCCATTGCGCACAGCGACGACGTGCAGGGGCGCCATGGTCGGCGAAACTCTAGGGCATTATCGGATTCTCGAACAGATCGGCGCTGGCGGTATGGGTGTCGTTTATCGCGCGACGGACACGCAGCTGGAGCGTGACGTTGCACTGAAGGTTCTGCCGGACGGCTTCGCGCGCGATCACGAGCGCATGGCACGCTTCAAACGCGAAGCCCACTTGCTGGCTTCTCTCAACCATCCGGGCATCGCCACGATTTACGGATTGGAAGAATCCGGCGACGTTCGCGCCATCGCGATGGAGCTGGTGGATGGACCGACGCTTGCCGACTGCCTGCAAAGCGGGCCGATCCCGCTCGATGATGCGCTGCCCATTGCCGGGCAAATC
>JBEKYG010000324.1:0-6244 GCA_049511215.1 Acidobacteriota bacterium
CGCCAGCCAGACCGCTGACCTCGGGCGGCATCTTGATGACCCCGTACCACAAGCTGCGCGTGACCTGCTCAAGCGTGGCATCGACCTCGCCGGCCGCGACCGCATTGATGAAGCGATTGCGACACTCAGGAAGGCGATTGATGCAGCTCCGACTTCGCTTGAGGCACATCGTGCCTACTTACAGATCAGGATCAATTTTCAAGCCAGGAAGGACGCCGCAAAAGCAGAGTACGAAACTCTGATGGGCAGGGAACCGGATAATCCTGTCTATCCGACAGCGCTGGCATTGGAAATGAGAGGCAAGAATGAGCTGCCTTGGTTGAGAAGAACGGCATCGCTCGCACCAAATTGGTCTTGGGGCCACTACGCAAAGGCAATCCTCACATTGGGCCGATCGTGGATTACCATCAACGACACACTCGACGGCAAGGGGGACCAGGTCCTGGCCGAGCTTGCCAAGGCCACTCAGATGAATCCCCATGTTGAGGATTTCTACAGGACATCGATTTTCTATCAGGAAACTCTGGGGAGGATCGACGACGCGATTCAGACGGCGGAGAAGATGACCGCGCAGCCGGAGCTACGCTCTGCCGGACTTTTCCAATCATGGCGCTTGCGCCTGACCAAGGCCAAGGCCTCAGCAGCTGCCAAAGACGTATTGCAAGGCGAGCTGGCGCAGCTGTCCCATGGAAGCAGGGACATTGACCTCTTAACATCTATCTATCAAGCGTACGTCACCCTGCTGACAGACGCTTCCAATGGCAATGCAGTAGCCGCCGAGATCCGTAAGCTCGATCCTTCCTGGTATCCCGAACGCGGCAAGGCCATCACCATTGTGGAAACGAATACCAGCGGCATCCCTTATGCGATTCTAGCGGCGAACCACCAGTTCGCAATTTATCAAAGGGTCAAAGAGACTGTGCTCAGGCGCGACGCCGACTGGAGGAAGACCGCAAGCCAGTTGGAAGGCGTCCTTGCACTCCATCCCAACACAGGTCTGAAGAAGCTGATTAACTACATTCTTTTCGGAACTGCCCGGAACGCCGGTGATGCAGCGGCCATGATCAAATATAACGACCAGATTCGCGCGATAGACGCCAATGATCCGTCGCCTTCGGCCATGATTGCATTGGTGCTGACAGACAATAAAGCTGAATTATCCAAAGCGTTGGACTATGCCCGACGGGCAGATCTCGCCCTCGCAGAACTTCACCCAATGAAGTGCCCTCCTGACATTTCTGCAGATGATTTTGAATCCAGGTTCTCATTGGAAAAGCAACAAGAGAACTATCAACGCCAACGATCGCTCGCATTGGACGCCAATGGATGGGTGCTTTTCAAGCTGGGGAATGGGAAGGAAGCCGAAGGAAAGCTCCGCCAGTCGGTTGAGATAAATCGCAATGAGACCAACCTCACCCATCTCGCTGAAGCACTCAAGCAGCTTGGCCGAGCGGAGGAAGCACAGAGGCTCGAAGCGGAAATCACCGATAAACTGGCGGAAACCGTGCGGAAGGAGTTCACAAGCAAGCCGTCGACAGATTTCCAACTCGAGGCAGTGAATGGCAGGAAGTACCGCCTGTCCGACCTCAAAGGGAAGATTGTCCTGATCAATTTCTGGGCAACCTGGTGTGGGCCTTGTGTGAGTGAGATGCCGCTCTTTCTCAAGATGTACGAAAGGTACAAAGACCAGGGATTCGAGATTCTGGCCATCTCCGGCGACGATCCTGGCGACCGGGCCAAAGTTGGGCAATTTGCCAAGGAGCACCAGTTCAGTTTCCCGGTCCTCTACGATGACGGCGTGGGAAAGCTCTACAATGTCACGGGCTATCCGACCAGCATTTTCATTGATCGCCAAGGCAACATGCGATACCGGATGGAGGGAGGATTTGGATCCGACGAGCGCCGCATAGAAATGATCATCAGTGAGTTGTTGAAATAATGTCTTATCATCATGTCCAGCACCCCGCGCCTGCACGCAGTTGCGGCGCGGATCGGTTCCGATCTTTCCCAATCGGATTTTCAGGTTGGGACTGAGAGAATGTTCTGGTCCTCCCAATGCCGCAGCCAAGAGATCTGCTTTTCGTCTATATCCCCTTCATCTCGTTTATCCCTGGCGAAAAAGCTTTTGGCCGGGGATAAAGGAGATGAAGGGGATGGATCGGATGAAAAGCGCGGCGCATCATTCCTCCCTCAGCGCTTTCGCCGGATCGATGGATGCGGCGCGGAGGGCGGGGATGAGGGAAGAAACCAATCCCAGGAAAAGCAGCAGCGATGCGACTGCGCCTAGTGTCTTTGGATCGTTGGCGCGGATGCCGAACAGCAGGCTTTGCAGGTAGCGGCCCGAGGCCAGCGCGGCGGCAAGGCCCAGACCTACGCCCAGCCCTGTGCGCCAAAGGCCCTGGAGCATGACTTGGCCGATCAAGCGTTCGGATGTCGCTCCCAGCGTGGCGCGAATGCCCAGTTCGCGCTTGCGCCGGGAGACGCTATCGGAAAGCAAGGCCGAGAGGCCCAGCGCAGCCAGCAGGATGGCTGCGCCCCCGAAGACTCCGAGCATGGCGATGATTTGGCGATGCGGAAGCGATTGCTCGCCGCGAATCTCGTTCAATTCATCAATGCTGCCGGGCTTCACGCCCGGGAAGGTCTCGCGCATGACCGACGAAATCGTGGCTTCGAGATCTTTTTTGGAAAGCGTGGAGCGCACAAAAAGCGCGTCGGGTCGGAATCTACCTAAAGGCTCGAAACGCATAGGCATGGTAGAGCCGCCATCCTGAAAAAGATGGAAATCGTTTACGACGCCAATGATCTCCGTAGGCTCTTTGCCCAAAAAACTCTGGCCTTCGGCCTTCCCTCTTGGAAAACCCGCGAGGCGCTCGGCCTCCCGATTCAGAATGCAAACGTGTCTTTGCGCGTCTTCCGCCTTGAAATCACGTCCCTGGATGAGTGAAACCCCCAAAGTTCCAAAGGCCTCCTCACTCAGCCCAACAAGCTGCAGAGGGGTTTTTGCAAGCGAATTACCGTCTTCGCCGATGTGCGCGTTTCTGCCAACAGTGGAGACTATGCCCATACCCGCAACGCCCCCAAATCCAAACGTGAGCGCCGCGCTCTGGATGCCTGATCGAGCGCGCAAAGCGGGTAAAAAGGCTGGATTCTCCCAGCGTTCCCCTGGTTTGGGATGGTGGTCGTAAAGCAGCCTCACCATGGCCAGTTTTTCCGTCTTGAAGCCCAACGGACGGTGAGCCATGGTCCAAAGACTGCGCCCCAGCAGAGCCGTGGCACAAAGCATGAGCGTAGCCAGCGTCATCTGTGCAACGACCAAAGCTGTTCTTCCCTTGGTGCGAACACTTTGGCTGCGGTGCCCTTCTTGGACGGCAAGCGACAGATCCAGACGCCGAATCTGAAGCATGGGGATCAGGCCCAAAAGCAGCGTGATCAGGATGACCAAGGCAAACCCAAACAACGCCACACCCAGGTGATCCCAAGTGCCATTCAGCCCCGGCAGGGTCTCACCGCCCGGCAGCCAGGCGCGAAGCGAACCCGCCAGAACCATGTTGAGCCAGAACCCAAAACCGGCAGAAACCAAGGCCACGACCAGCCCTTCCACCAGGAATTTGCGGAACAGCGACAAGGTTGGAGCGCCAAGGCAAAGCCGCACGGAAGTCTCCCAGGATTTTTCGGCCGCTCTCGCCAGAAACAGGCATGCGACATTCGCTGTTGCCAGCAGCAGAAAAAGGGCAGCTGCGCCGCAGACAATGAAGAAACGCAAATCCGCATCCTCGGCCATTGCCTTGCGAAGCGTTTGAAGACCGGGACGTTCCAGGAATCCTAATCCTTGCTTCAGGCTTTGAGCCACTGCCAGAAAGCGGGGCAGCACAGCTTCTGGCTGGATTCCGCTTCGCAGGCGCAAGAGCGCTGTGCAGGTAGTGTCGTTCATCTCCTGTTGGCTTGTGAGGGCTTTGATGGGCCGGTAAACATCTGCTTCCGGGCTCAAGGGCACCTCCGCTCCCTCTGCCAGCACGCCCAGAATGGGCTGGCGTTTATTATCGATATTCAGGGTGTGTCCCACGACAGTCGGATCACTTCCAAGTCTACTCTTCCAGAAACGATGGCTCAGGATCACGCCATTACCTGTCGCGAAGGCATCATCCTTAAAGAGTGATCCTAGTGAAGGCTTCAAGCCCGCTATATCCTGGGTACCGGCATCAAATGACAAGGTCTGCACCGGAACGCTGCTGCCGCCATCCAGGATCCAGTAAGACTGAATGAATCCTTCCAGCAAACCAACGCGTTCCACATCGGGGGACAATTTCCCCAGCTCCATTGCAAGGCCGATGGAGGGCCAAGGATTCGGTCCCGTGGGTGTATTCGTCACCAGGCGATAGATCCGGTTCGCGCCGGGAAAGGGCAGCGTCCGCAGGAACACGGAATGAAAAGCACTGTAGAACGTCATGGCGCCGCCCAACCCCAGGGCGAGCGTGAGCACAGCCGGAAGCGTGAAGCGCGGAGTCTTGATGAGCTTCTTTAGTGCGTGACCTAATTCGGAGCCAAGGGCGTCCAACCATCGCCATCGCCTGGCTTCGTAAAAGCGTTCCCGGGCGATCGTGACATTGCCGAATTGGCGCAACGCCGCATAGTGAGCCTCACGCTCGTCGAGGCCCACCTCGTGGAATTGTTGAGTTGCCAGATCCAAATGAGATTTGATCTCTGAGTCAAAATCGGAAAGTCGACGCTTCTTACGGCCAAACATAGCGAATTATCCCTCCGCAGGTTCGGGTCCGAGAATCCTCCCAATTGCTTTCGACATACGTCGCCACTGGCTGGTTTGTTGAGCGAGATACTTTCGACCTTGTTTTGTCAAGGTATAGAAGCGCGCCTTCCGGTTGTTGTCTGAGGAACCCCATTCTGCGGCGACCCAGCCTCGGTTTTCGAGGCGCTGGAGCGCCGGATAAAGGGAACCGTGATCCACCAGAAGCACATCATCACTTTGGGATTGAATTGCGCGGGCAATCCCCTGGCCATGCTGCGGGCCGAGGATCAGGATGCGCAGAATCAGCAAGTCGAGAGTGCCCTGCAAAATAGTTAGTCGTTCTTTCTCTTGGGTAGTCATACGACAGGAGTATGTGATTGTTCGGGTCGAATGTCAACAGGAAAACCGCAGTGATCCGTGGTTAGCCGATAGGAAGAACAAACGCCCTTTTTCAAAATTCTCCGATTTACAGCGTAAGCACTATGGAGAAATAGCCGGCGGATGTTATAGCACCACCGCTAGGTCAATATCGCCGCCGTCCAAATGAGAAGAGCGCCATCGCTGTTTGGCCAACGACCGATTTTTCGGCCAATTCTAATCTGACATTCTGTTTTTTGTTGACAGTTGCACACCAGGGTCTTAAGGTATGTTTACGACCATCTACAGGAGTGAGCGATGACGCAACCTAAATCCGAAGTACTGCAGGGCACTCTCGACCTCCTCGTGCTCAAGACCTTGGAAACCATAGGACCGATGCACGGCTGGGGCATATCGCGTCGCATCCAGCAGGTGTCCGACAATGCCCTTCAACTGACCCAGGGCACGATTTATCCGGCGCTCCTGCGCCTGGAGCAACGGGGCTGGATTACTGCGGAGTGGGGAATATCCGACCAAAATCGCAAGGCCAGGTTCTATTCGATCACCAAGGCAGGCCGCAAACAACTCCGCGAGGAAACGGAGAGCTGGGAGCGCATGATGGCAATCATCAACAGGGTACTTGAGGGTGCGTAAGGAGGCGGCGATGCTGGCATCCATTCGAGCGTTCCTGTGGCGTATCTTGCATCTCAACCGTTTGACGAAGTCAGAGGCCGCACTTAACGGAGAGCTGGAGTTCCACCTGCAGATGGAGATTGAACAAAACCTGCGTCAGGGCATGAGTCGCGAAGAGGCAAGGCGACAGGCTCTCATCGCTTTGGGCGGCCTAGAGCAGACGAAGGAAGCGTGCCGGGAAACGTGCGCAATCCGATGGGCTGCGGAATTCTGGCAGGACCTCCGTTACGGAGTGCGCATGCTGCGCAAGTCTCCAAGGTTCACTGCCATCGCCGTCCTGACACTGGCGCTCGGCGTAGGCGCCAACACCGCCATTTTCAGCGCCGTGTATGGAATACTCCTCCGACCGCTGCCGTACACCGATCCCTCGCGGCTGGTGACAATTCAGCGGGAACAGATAGCCTATGGCATCACCTTTGCGCAATTGCGCGAGATCCAGCAGCAGTGCAC
>JBEKYG010000325.1:0-6214 GCA_049511215.1 Acidobacteriota bacterium
CTCGGTGTGGCACTGCCGCAGAAGTAGGCAGGAGGCATTCGTCGGGCATGACTCCACAAGCACTATGCTTCAAATTAGTTACAGGGTTTCTTCCGCTCCAAAGCAGGGGGAAGATCCGTCAGATGCCGGAGTGGATGTTCAAGGGGGAATGCCCCGGCCCGTGTTGTCCGCCGAGACTGAAATCCGGCACAAGCACAAGAGCCGCCCCAAAGAGCGGCCCTTGTGAGCTATTCGATGATCGGCGAGCCTCTCGAATCCGCTACTTTCCGGTCGGGACCTTTTGCTTGAGTTCCTCGAACCAGTTCTGGACAGGGGATAGTTAGAATTGACTGCATTTCGGACCGCTGCCTGGGGGCGACCGCCTGTCAGGTTTCGAGATAAGATATTATGTCAACTTTGGGAGCTGGGTTCACTCGATGTGGGTAAAGCTGCAAACGTTGTCGTGGCGAATGGTGATCCATTGGACGTCAAGACTGACGTAAAGCGTATTTTTATTGCCGGACGAGTAGTTCCGCTTGAGAGTCGGCAGACGCACCTGCGCGATCAGTACAGCAAGTAGGCGCTGAATGGAAAGGCCTCGGGAGATTCCCGAGCCTTTCTGCGTAAATTGCTTATTCCGGCAAGCCCATTCGCTTGATCAGATCCTGGAAACGTGGGTCCGATCGTAAGTTATCCAGTTGAGGTTCTGCTTTCAGGTTGACGATGGCGCGTGTGTGTTCGCGGAAGCCCTGCTCAAGGTATTGCATCGCCTTGTCCTTCTCTCCGGCTCTAGCGTAAAGCATCGCCACGCTCGTCGGTTGTACGCTGCCGTCTCGGACCCCTGTTTCCCAATACTTGGCCCAGGCTTTTAGCGTCTCCATGTATCCGGCGCGAGAATAGGTATCGGTGAGCAGCTTCACTGACTTGCTGTCCGAAGCGAGACTGCGCGACTGGATGATTTGCGCCATCGCCTCGTCATATCGCCCCTTTTGCTCCAGGGCGAAGCCCAGGAACATGTGTGTCATGGAGTAGTTGGCGTCCAGTTCAAGGGTTTTTTTGTACTGGGCGATTGCTTCGTCGTAGCGTCGAGCGAAGTACAAGGCACGACCGTAGTTCATGTTATTGGCAAGCGAAAGGGGATCAAGTCTCACCGCAATCTGCGCTTGCCTGACGGCATCCTCCACCCGCCCCATCCCGATCAGGAAGTAGGCATACTGGATGTGAATGGACGAGGAGTTTGGATCCAGGTCGATCGCGACCTTTAGTTCCTTCTCCGCTTCCGTCCACTGCCACTCATAGAGGTATTCCACGGTTGCCAAGGCCATATGCGCCTCGGGCAGCGCGTTATCCAGTTCCAGCGCCTTCAGCGCCATGGTCTTCGCTTTTGGCATGAATTCATGTGCCGGCAGGGTGAAGGCGTATTGCAGAGCAAGGCCGGCGTAGGCTTCCGCATATTGCGAATCCTTGTTAATTGCCAGTTGAAAGGCCTCAATCGCGCGGGCGGTCTCTGTCCGGTTCGCGTGGTAGCGCCCCTCCAGGTATGCCTCGTGGGCTTCGGGGACAACAGTATGCCGTCGCGCAAGCCGGGCATTTTCCTGCGGGGTAACAGTGACCTGAATCTGCGTGGCGATTGCTCGCGCCAATTCGGTTTGCAGAGTCAGCACGTCCTTTAGGTCTCGCTCATAGCTCTCGGACCACAGCGGATGATCTGTCCGCGCCTGGATCAGCTGCGCCGTCACACGTACCCGCTTCCCGACACGGAGCACCGAGCCCTCCAATACTCCATCCACGTCCAGTTCCTGCGCGATCTGCTGCATCGTCTTCTTCGTATTCTTCAGGCGCATAACAGACGTGCTCGAGATCACTTTCAGTGCCTTGATCCGTGAAAGCTCGGTAATCAGCGCATCCGTCATTCCATCTGAGAAATATTCCTGCTGCGGATCGCCCGAGAGATTCATAAGCGGCAGCACCGCTATGGACTCGATTTTCGGCGGAGAGGCCCGACCCAACAGGCGGTCGCGCAGGCCGCCGACATTCAAGCCGAGAACTACTGCCCCCAGGGTAATCAGGACCAACGCAGCGATTCCGGTGCCGGCTGCCCAGCGTCGCCGTAAGGGCAATTCATGACTTGCCGCGACAGCAGGCGATATGCCCGCCCGCCCGGATTCCGAATCGCGCTTCAGCCGCTGAAGATCCGTACGCATGTCGGAAGCGTTCTGATAGCGCAGCTTGCGATCCTTCTCCAGCGCCTTGTTGATGATATGTTCCAGCTCACTGGGCAAGTCCGGATTGATGCGGACAGGTGCGGTCGGTGCTGAGTTCAGGATTGCATTGAAAGTCGCCGCAGAAGTCGTTCCCCGAAATGGCAATACGCCCGTGGCCATTTCGTACAGCACGACGCCGAAAGAAAACAGGTCGGTTCTAGCATCCAGCTCCTGCCCGAGCGCCTGTTCCGGTGACATGTAGGCGACCGTGCCAACAGCAGTGCCTGGGCTGGTGAGCATCTCTTCGGTCGTCCCAGCAGTGGGCATACCAGTCTGAGCCTCTCCCGCCGCGTGGCGTTCTGGTGCAAGTTTTGCCAGACCGAAGTCAAGAATCTTGGTATGGCCTCGCTTGGTGACGAAGATATTGGCGGGTTTGATATCCCGATGAACGATCCCCTTCGCGTTGGCAGCGTCCAGACCCTCCGTAATTTGGATCGCCAGGTCCAGAACCTCGTCGGTGCCAAGCGGCTTTCCGAGAATGCGCTGCTTCAGCGTCTTGCCCTCCAGATACTCCATCGCAATGAATTGCCGACCCTCGTGCTGGTTGATCTCATAGATGGTGCAGATGTTCGGATGATTGAGGGCCGAGGCGGCTTTGGCTTCGCGCTGAAACCGCTCCACGGCCTGCCGGTCTTTGGATATCGCTTCGGGCAGGAACTTCAAGGCGACAAAGCGACCCAGGGAAGTGTCCTCGGCCTTGTAGACCACACCCATTCCTCCAGCGCCGAGCTTTTCAACGATTCTAAAATGCGAAACGGTCTGGCCGATCTCGGGCATGCGGCCCTCCGGCAAGGCAAGTCAGGGTGTGATGGTGTAGGACGGGGATCATTATAAGGCGCTATGGCGTTTTCAGGAAAGAGAAAGCGTTGCCGCAAGGGTGAACGTGACGCTCATCGGCTCCTCATCCGGATCGGGTTGACAGCCACTGGGTCTTTGGAATCCCTGCGATGTCGGCTGCGCGCCGGTACACGCTCTGTTCCTGATAACCCCTTGCTGTCATCAGGGGAAGGTATCTTTAGGCAGATCCGGTTCCGGACAACAGCGGGTCGCGTTACCGAGCGGATTCAGTGGCTGATGGCTTCCAACGTTGGATGACGGTGACAGTCACTTCAGCAGTTCGATAGGGCAAAGCAGACTAGCGAGCGTCACAGTCGGACGGAATCCCAGCCAAGATTGCTGCCGAGGCTGGGGCCAGATGTATGGAGACTATGCTAGGAAATAGCTGGTGGTTCTTCCGTAAATCTGCGTTAAGTGCCGTAGCTCGACGGGATCGACTCGCCTTTCCCCGCTCTTAAATCTCACTGTTTACCCGCGGAAGCGAATCGGATAAGGCAACCCTGTGTTAGAATTGGCTCATCCATTGCACCCCATCAATGGTGGCTCTGGCGAGTAGCCGCCTCACCGAACCCGTCGCAGTCTCTTCGCGCGGATCCGAAGTAAGGAGGAAAGGCGTTGCTGGAAGGAGATGCCTATGAGAACCCTCTGGTGCGCTCCGATCCCAAATAATTGCAGCTTGTTTGGACTATCTGACCGTTCGCTCCAGGTAAACATGGCCGCGTGGCTGTGAAGATCGCGGACGACCGTGGGATGAGAGTTTGAAGATTTTGGAGGTTCAATGAAGACCTACGCGCAAATACAAGAAGAACTTGGAAAACTTGTTGGACTGCCGCAGAATTTACCCGTCGTTTATCTGTTGGGAGATACTGGCGCGGGCAAAACCTGTTTGATTCGTCAGCTTCTAGGAACAACCGCAGAGAGTTTTCCATCTGTCAAACGAGTTCGCACGACGGTTGCGCCAACGGAATTTATCATCACAAAAGAGCCAACGTTCAGGGCTGCTTTCATAATTCGGTCGGAAAGGGAACTTTCACAATTAGTCCTTGAGATTCTGGAACAGGCTGTGACCAGCGCGTTCGTTGCGGTTCGAGCAAAAGATGAGATTCCCGATTTAACCGACGTGCTTGGCGACAGCCCAGATCAGCGTTTTAGACTCCGGTGCTTTCTTAACGAGGACACTCGCAAACAAATTGCGGAAGAAATATCTGAGCAAATTGTTCCCAAAGTTGTTGAATGGGCTAACGCCACTTTCCCTAACGACGACGACGATTCTACGATTCTTGAACTTGCACTTGAGACGAGATTCGCCCCTGACCTTGAGGCCATCAAAATTCGGGTGATTGAAATGATACTCAAACAGGTCAAAACGAAATGTAGTTGTGCGGCGGACGCGCCTTATCCAGAGACATTCACATTCGAGAGTCATGACCGGACTGCTTTCATTCAGCGCCTAAAGAACTTCTTGTCCGTCGAGGAGGGGAGTATCTCGCCAGCGGTAGAGAAAGGACGTGTTCGCGGCAAACTCCGCTCCGAGATGATCCCCCAGGATTTGGAGTTGGTCGTCGTTGACGGCGAGGGAATAGGCCACGATGCGCGTGAGGCTCGCGTCCTGTCCGCTCGACATTTTGATTATTTTTACTCTAGCGATGCAATTTTTTTAGTGGAGGACAGCGAGACTCCATTCCGTGCGGGAGGCAAGAGCGCACTTGCTGCCATCGAAAAAAACGGCTACTTGCCCAAAATGAACCTTGTGTTTTCGAGGCTTGACTTGGTTCAAGCCGAGAGAGAGGGCCGGGATTATCAGATACGTGATGTGGAGAGAGGATTGAGGAATGTTCTTCATGCGCTCAGGGATGAGCAGGTCAGCATTGAGAGGCAGCATCTCGACGTTCGATTCCTTGGCAAGATGGACGAACTGCTTCCCGACAGGGAAACGCAGCAGGAGATTCAGTCTTTGCTGCTCCTAATCCAACAGCGGCACGGAGCAGCTCGGGCGCGTTTTGTCGCACCTCTCTATGATTACGAGTTGTTGGCGGGCTTTCTTGCACAGGCTACGGCTGCACTTCGTCACGCGTGGGCCGGCTACATACGGGGTGAGGGCGACGTCCAAGCCGCTCCTTGGCAGACACAGAAGGCATTTACGAAGCGCATGAGTTGGAAACTCGACGAGTATCGCTACCTGAAACCTGTTGCCGAATTTGCAGACCTCCTGATTACCAACCTGAGCAACTTTTTGTCTCACCCTGTCGGCTGGGCTGAGGACATCACTGAGTCCAATCGGGTAGATTGTTTGAAACTGCTCCGACCAGAGCTTTCAAACGAACTCATAAACTTCGTGCGGCAAGAAGTCATCGGCGAGCAGCACCCAAATTGGGTTGTGGCAGCAGACAAGTGCGGCACGGGGTCAACGTTTGTGCGGAGGCGGTTGATTGTGGAAATCATCGAATCCTCCGCCCCCGACCTGACGGGCGAGAGGGCGCGAGCTTTCAAGGATGCAGTTAAAGCGTTGGTTGAGAGCGCGATTACCAAATGTTCCCCCGCGTCCAATTGATGCGAGGCAACAAGCTGTCCGCAGATCCTTGACTGCCTCGACCCGCCTTCCAGACCGCCGCCGATTGCCCACGCCCTGCCGGAGCGTGAGATCGACGAGCTTGATTTCTCGTGAGCAGGGATATCAATCCGCCGTGCTGGTAGGAGACGCCTGCAAATTCCATATCCTGCGAGAGCAGTTGATACAGCAAAACGGAGAACTATGAATTTACCCCTCAATTTGTGTTTTCTTCGGCCTTCGAAGAAAGTGCTTCTTGTTGTTGCTCTTTGTGCTGTGGCTGGCACCGTGTATTCACAAGACTACAATAAGGTCATTGAGGATCACTTTAAGGGCAAGAAACTGTTTACCTCCTACCGGCCTGGACTATACGGCATTTGGGCAGACGCGAGGTATGAACATACCTATGAGGTCACCAGCGCGGGGGAAATCATATTTCACAAGGTATCAGGCTATACCCCACAGGTATCTGTTTAGGCAGCGCGTTGCTGTTTGGGTGACTCTGGGATGGGGAGAGGCACTCCGGATGCGATGGCGGCCGCTACAGAGGAGGCAAGAAACGTGATGGGGTCGATGCCACGAAGCT
>JBEKYG010000326.1:0-6214 GCA_049511215.1 Acidobacteriota bacterium
CGAGATAGATGTCTTGCGCATAGTTGACAGCCGGTCGCACATCCATCAGATGCACGTCGTCGACGATCGCCTTGTCGGACAATTGCTGCAATGAAGAAATGTCATCCATGATCCAGATGCTGCGCCCGTGCGTTCCGATGATCAGATCATTGTCGCGCGGGTGCACGACGACGTCATCGACGGGAACGGTCGGCAAGCCTGTCATGAAGCGCTTCCACTCCGCTCCTGCATTGAGCGAAATGTAGAAGCCAAGCTCGGTTCCGAGGTACAGGAGATTCCTGTTTTTCGGATCTTCCAGGATGACATTGAGATGGGCATCCTGGGGAAGGTTGTTGACGATGGAGGTCCAAGTCGCCCCGAAGTCGTGGGTGACGTAGGCGTAAGGCTTGAGGTCGTCAAAGCGGTGCCCGTCGAGGGTCACGTAACAAGTGCCGGCATCGAAGTGAGACGGCGCCACGCGCGTGACATGGTAGAGATTTTTCGGCAGCCCGGGGATGTTATCCGCGACATTCTTCCACGTAAGTCCCCCGTCGCGGCTCACCTGCACGTTACCGTCGTCGGTGCCGGCCCAGAGGATGCCTGCCTGGGCGGCTGATTCCGCCAGGGTCACGATGTGGCCGTAGTACGAGAAACCATCGTGTTTGGAAAACATATCCTTGTCACCCGGGACGCCCATGATGGGCAGCGTCCTGCGATCGATCTGCTTCGAAAGATCGGGGCCCGCGGTCCAGGTATCGCCCCGGTTCGTAGATTTGAAAAACCGGTTGGCGCCTGTGTAAATGGTCTGCGGATTGTGCGGGGACATCACGATAGGAGTGTTCCAGTACCAGCGGAGCAGTTCGTTCGCCGGCAGAGGAGGGACGATATTTGCCCTGCCGCCGCCGAACTGAGCCATCTGTGCCGCCATGGCCTGCTGCTGTGCCTGCTGCTCAGGCGTGAGCTGTGCGTTGGCTGGCGGGGCTCCCGCGCCGCCCCCACCACCCCCGCGACCTCTTCCCATCGTGGGCTGAATGCTGGTGGATCGGCCGGTTTTCAAATCATACCTGCTCATGGAGCCGTTCTGCGATTCGGTGTAGACGGTGTTGTAGTCCGTCGGATCGACCTGGCAGTAAAAGCCGTCTCCGCCGCCGATGCCAAACCACTCGGCATTGGTCGGCCCAGTCCCGGACCGCGTTGCACTCGGGCCGCCCCAGGTACCATTGTCCTGCAGGCCGCCGTACACGTAATATGGCTTGCGCATGTCCACGGCAACGGCATAGAACTGGCCTACCGCCATGGTGTTGATGAATTCCCACGTGGCGCACTGGTCGTAGGTGACGTCCAGGCCGCCGTCATTGCCAAGCATGAGGTGGTTCCCGTTCTTCGGGTCGATCCAGATGGCGTGGTTGTCCGTGTGGATGATGCCTTGGACCTGTGTGAAAGTTTTTCCGCCGTCGGTCGACTTGAAGAATGGCGCGCCGCCCGTGTACACGATCTCGCTGTTGCTGGGATCGACGCGGATCTGGCTGTAATACATGGCGCGGTCGTTGGCGTTGCTCAGGAACTTCCACGTCTTGCCTTTGTCGTCGGATCGCCAGACGCCGTCTCTTGTGGGATCAGGATTGCCGGCGGCCTGGCCTCCGCGCCCGCCGCCGCCGCCGCCAAAACCGCCCTGTCCGGTGCCCTGGACGGGAATCCCGATGGGTTGTCCGAGCGGCGGTTCAGCCGGTGTTCCGGTCCCCATCTTTTTTTGCACTTCGATCTGGGCGTAAATGACGTTGGGGTTTGAGCGAGACACAGCTAACCCGATGCGGCCGAGTTCCGGGCCGGGAAGCCCTCCTGCCAGTTTGGTCCAAGTCTTGCCGGCGTCGATGGTTTTCCAGATGCCGGAACCTGTGCCGCCGCCGTTGAATCCCCAGGCCGTGCGGCGGCGCTGATAGGAAGCTGCATATAGCGTCTTGCTGTCGCTCGGGTCGATGACGATATCGGTGAATCCAGTGTCTTCGTCGATGAACTTTGCGTGCGTCCAGGTCTGGCCGCCGTCAGTCGTCTTGTAAATGCCACGTTCCTTGTTGGGGCCGAAAAGATGGCCGATCGCGGCAACGTAGACGACGTTCGGGTCATTGGGATCTGTGACGATGCGGTCAATCGACTGCGTCTCCTTCAGACCCATGAACGTGAAAGTCTTGCCGGCGTCGGTCGATTTGTAGATCCCTGCGCCGTAGCTTGAGCTCTGCCGATTGTTAGCCTCCCCGGTCCCGACCCAGATGATATTGGGATTTGCCTGGAAAATCGCAATGTCTCCGACGGAGACTATGGGGTAGGTATCAAAGATCGGTTCCCAGGTGGTGCCGTTGTTGACGGTTCTCCACACGCCGCCCGTCGCGAATCCGACATAAATTATGTAAGGGTTGCTCTCTACGGCTTCAATATCGTCGATGCGTCCGGCCATGCTCGCCGGCCCGATCGAGCGCCAGCGAAAATCCTTGAGTATCGGATCGTCAGACTGATTTATGGCGGGACCGGCCGGCGGCGCATTACCGCGACCCTGGCTCCAAACAACCGTGGACAGAAGAACACAGATCATCAAACCAAGCCATATCTTCGCGTGCCGAGCGCGTCGCTCTCGATTCATGGGCGCAACCCTTTCCTAGTCTGGATGTTGAGGGACAACCAGGGAACTCTAGCCCCTAACAAACCCCTGGCCAGTTCTTTATACGCCATGTATTGCCGGTTTGCCACGATCTTGGAAGATGCTAATGAAAAAAAGGAGCCAGATCAGGGTGAGAACAGGGAGCGATACCGGCAACAAATAGTAGAGGGCTCCGGGAGCACAATACTCATTGGCACTTGCCAATGAGTATTGTGCTCCCGGAGCCTCCTATGTGCGGCGATATGCATCGCGCCGATGACGGATGGATTCAATGTAAACCGATTCCCGATCAAAGCTGTAAATCACGCGCCAGTCGCCGACCCGGTAAGAATAATGTCCCTTCAAATCACCGCGTAGCGGCTTACCCGACAATGGATCCCCGGCAAGCGCCAGCACCGCCGCACGCAGACGGTCTTTGAGCGGTGGATGAACTTCCTCGACGAAGCGTTGTGCCGGCGGCGCAAACCGCAGAATGCGGGCCTTCATGATTCAACGCCTCACGCCCGGCTGCTTCCCTCCAAAAACATCTTCAAACGAAAAGGTCTTGCCTTTGGAAATAGCCTCACCGGCTTCACGCACGTCGGCCATTGCCTGCGGATCGCTCAGAATCTCGAGCGTCTCTTCCCACGATTCGTATTCGTCGTAGCTCATGATCACCGCACAGGGTTTGCCGTTGGTTGTAATGATCGTGCGCTCGAACCGCTCGCCGGCGGCCTTGACGATTTGCGGCAGGTTCGACCGCGCTTCTGTGATCGGCATCGTCTTCAACGCCATGGTCCACCTCGATGTCCAGAATTCTGTACAGATGATACCGGTGTCATGGGCAGCCGTCAAATGTTTACCGCCAAGACTCCAAAATTCGAGATTCGAAATTCGAGATTCGAAATTCTAAAATCTCGAATTTAGAATTTCGAATCTCGAATTTCGAATCGCCGATTTGGCTTGCCGCGCAAAAGTGATCGCGATTAGAATGCCCCTCAACATTCAGTACTTTCAAAGGAGATGCAGGCGATGATGCGCAATCGAACTCTAGCCGTTATCTTCATTCTGACCCTACTTCCGCTGGCGTGGGCCGCCCCGCAGGCGGCAAGCGCTCAGCAGCAGCAACAGTATCAGCCGACTTACGCACAGCCGGGCAAGGACGTGATCTGGGTGCCGACACCCAAGGAACTCATCGAAGCCCTTTACGACCTGGCCAAGATTACGCCTAACGACTATGTGATCGACCTCGGATCGGGGGACGGGCCCTGGGTGATTGCGGCTGCCAAGCGTGGCGCGCGCGCCCTCGGCATCGAGTACAACCCCGACATGGTAGGGCTCGCCAAGAGCAACGCCCAAAAGGAGGGCGTTTCCGGCAAGGCAAGCTTCGTGCAGGGCGATTTCTTTGAAACAGATTTCAGCCAGGCTACCGTGGTCACAATGTACCTCCTGCCCGACCTGAACATGAGGCTGCGGCCCAAGATTCTCGAAATGAAACCGGGCACACGGGTGCTTGCAAATTCCTTTACCATGGAGGACTGGGAACCCGATCAATCCCTGAGCGTGGAGGGCCGCTCAGGCTATATGTGGATTGTCCCTGCCAAGGTGGCGGGCACCTGGACCTGGCAGACGGCATCGGGTCCTGTAGAACTGACGCTGAAGCAGACCTTCCAGAAAATAGAAGGCAGCCTGAAAATGGGCGGCAAGGACTTGCCGCTGAAGAACGCAAAGCTGGAGGGCGCCCATATCAGCTTTGCTGCCGGTGATAGCCCGGCAGGGGCACAGCTTTTTAGTGGGAGTGTCAACGGCAACGCGATCTCAGGAACGGTCAAGACCGGCAATGGTCCCGAGACGAAGTGGACGGCGGACCGCCGCCCGGCCCGGTAACTATCTCCCCCTCTCGCAGCAATGCGAAGGACATTCCCGATCGATACATTAATCAGGAATCCATTGATTAAGGCCCTGAAGGAGTCAGGCAGGCCAGCCCTGAGAATATCTCCCAGAGCTCATGCCCAGGGCTGTCCTGCTCGACTGTTTCAGGACCGCTGCCGGGGAGATCTCACGCCGATTCTGGATGTCTGCTTTCCAATTCCCAGTGCGCCTGTTCCAGACATTGTGACCGTGGCCGATGCGCTCGCATTCGGCGGCATCCTGGCGCTGATCGTCCGATATTTCATGCGCTCAAGGCAGCCGGTTGTGAACGGCTCTTCCAACCAGGACCCTGAAGGACCCCGTTCCTGGCTGTCAGCGAATCGGCCGGCGCTCGCATGGACCCTGACCTACGTCGTCTTTCTCTTCTTTTGGCAGCCGCGGAACACGTTCTACCGACTTTTTTATCTGGCGCCGCTGATTTTCCTGCTGGCAACCGCGCCCGTCTGGCGTGCGCGTCGGATTCAATTGCTGGGGCTGCTCGCAGCGGCGGTGTGCGCATGGAATTTCACCGCTTTCATATATCCGCGCTCCAGGACGGAAAACAACGTCGAACTCACCTTCGCGTTGCAGCGCAACAAGGACTGGAAGCAGGGCTCCGTGATCCTCTACAGCCACTCACACTCCGACCCATGGACTATCAGCTACTTCAACCCGCAAGCGACGTGGATCGCAATGCCGTCACCGGAAGTCGCTGAGGTCGAGAGCCGCCGTGTCGAGGGGAAACAAAAAGGCAGGCCGCTCTGGCTGGAAGGCACTGCCTACGATGCCATCGCCGCGATTCCGGGCGGACAGCGCTGGCTGGACCAGCACGTCGACCCGACTCGCTCATTTCTCTGCACCACGTCGGCACACCGGATCCGATACTACAGGGTCGAATGATGGAGAGGAGATTCAGATCTTCCACCTTGCCCGGCTCGGGCATCGACAGTCAGGCAAGAAGGGAATGTCACCTTTCTCACGGGATCGCCTCGATGCTGCCCGCTACCACCGGGGCAGGAATCGCCATGGGCGGAACGCAATACGGGAGGGTTGTTACAGGCTGCGCTTAAAGAGGAGGGTGGCGAGGGTCATCATCAAAAGCGCGAACACGATCAGGAACGAAAGATCATAGGCGATGGCAGAGAAACCGGCATTCTTGAGCAGCAGCTCCTTGAACGCGTGCACCGCATAGGTGAACGGATCCACGGCCGAGATTGTCCGCATCCAATTCGGAAAACCATTGACTGGATAGACGGCGCCGCTCGGAAAGTAGAGCAACGTATTCAACACGCCCATCGTGGCCCGCGGGACCAGCGGATCGTTCACGCGCACCATCAACATAAACATCATGCTGATCAGGGCCAGTGCGGAAACGACGATGACGATCAGCAGCTTTGCGAGCCGAACTGGGTCCAATGGGTGCGGGATTCCTGCAATAATGGACCCGAGCGTCGTCAAGACCATGCCGGAGAGGCAGGCTTTGATCGCGCCCGACAAGATAAATCCCAGGATGAGCTCCACCTTGCTGACGGGTGTGACGAGATACCCTTCGTGCAGGCCGCGGGCCTTATCGTCTATGAAAATGATGCCGCCCCCGATCATGGCCGAGATAAAAATCGCCAGCACCACCGTACCGGACAAGAGGTATTGGATATAGGGGACGTACGGATAAACTTCGACCACCGAGAGCGT
>JBEKYG010000327.1:0-6211 GCA_049511215.1 Acidobacteriota bacterium
TGCAAAAGCCGATAGCGACTGCGACCCCGATTCCGATACCGATGATCGCCACCCAAAGCGAACACGACCTCCGTCCAGATCCTCATTTTTTGATCAAATGTCCACCTATTTATGAACTGATTGGTATTTTGTAACAGACCCTTACATTAGCCTTGCTAATTCCAAACATAATTCTTATTCATTTCACTTATTTCCGCAAGAATCCTATAGTCTTTGCGGGTCACAATTCAAGGGTTTGTGCGGGTGACCTTGTTCCGCTCCGGCGGAAGGATTAATAGCCTCAACTTCATACTCTTATATCGAGAGGCAATACGAGACCCGAGCTGGATGAGCCGGGTCTCGAAGATTTGAAACGGGAAGGTTACGTTTATCTGGGAGGAACGAGCTTTCCCGCACCAGGGCGCCCCGGCGGGGGCGCCCTCTTCTTTTTCCCGGCCCCGATTCTCCACCCCGCGGTCATCTTCTCCACGCAGCCATGATTGAGCTGTACAAACGGCCTTCCAGGTGGATACTCTATGACCGTCAAGGGAAAAGGCAATGAAGTGGCGCCTCTTTTTTGCCATCACACTCCTCATCATCGGAAATGCCCGCGGCTTACCGGCCCAGTCGGGCTTCGGCACTCCCAACACGGGCGGGGTATCGGGCGCCCCTCTGCGGGATGTGGCGGTGCCGCTGCTGGACCTCTGGTTGCGCTTCCACGAAGCCGGCCTTTGCATCGGCGTGGACAGCATCTTTGTATTCCACGCCAAGGGCCTGGAAATATGGTGCCGGGTCAAAGACGAAAGAAGCTACCAGCAACTTTCCGCCATGGTCGAATCGTTGCACAACGACTACCGGATCGATCTCTACACCCTGCATTCCGATCGGGAGAAGAAACCATACACTCCCGAGGACGATGACCCGCCGCCAAGCTTCTGGACCAATGCTGAGCTACGCCAGTACCTGCGCGATCCCGGCTTCGGCCGCTTCGGGGGAGTCGGTGACCTGCCTGCCAACCCGGCCGAAGACTTCAGACAAGATCCGGAGCTCAGGCGGCGCCTGAAGCTCTTTTGCGACCAAGTGCTCGAGTGGGTGAACAAAATGGCACGGCTGGCCGGCGATCTTCCCCCTCTTGCCCGCGCGGGGTATGGCACGGATCTATCGCCGGGTATCCGAACCCGCGCACGCGCGGTTTGCCTCGATCACGCCCGGGAAGTGGAGAAGTGTGCCGGAAGGCTCGCGGAAAATCTCAGCCACGCGCTTCCGCATGGAACCGGCAATAGCCCTGGTGCCCAGCCTCCAAAAGAGGCGCCCCTGACCGCGGCCTCGCCTGGCGAAGGCGCCCTCCTGGTCTCGAGGCAAGCACAGGATCTGTCGCAGCGCATCCTGCATTTCATCTATCCTCAGGCCCACACTGTCACCCTGTCTGATCTGCGCGAGCCAAGCCTGATCGACTCGTTGAAGGCCCTTCAGCAATCAGTCTCGGATTTCGAGAGTTCTGCCAAGAGAGCCCGCTAACGGTGCCGATGGAACGGCCGAATTCCCAAAATCCTTTGCTGGCTGGAACAGATTTCTTCAACGCAGAGGACGCGGAGGTCGCAGAGAGAAAAACTCATCTTCTCTGCGTCCTCTGCGCTCTCTGCGTTGAGGTTTTTGGTTGCGGCGCCGCACTGTGTAATTCGTGGCTATGCTTTTTCGCAGGGTCTGAATCGCAGATCGCGGCAAGCTAGAGTTGCGAATGAGGGGGTTCTTCCTTATAATCAGGATGCCGCTCGGATCGACTCGCGACCGAGACGGTGTTTATCAACGTCACTTCCCCTCAAGAGGCAGAGAAGGGGCATCTTACTCGACGGAGAAGATAGCCATGCCAACCTCCCCCAACGCCGACCGGCATAAAGTCACCACCCTTAGTTTGGCTGCCAAGAAAAAGCGCGGCGAGCCGATAACCATGCTCACTGCCTATGATTATGGGACTGCATTGGCACTCGACCGTGCGGGTGTCGATTCGATCCTGGTGGGAGATTCGCTTGGCATGGTGGTGCTGGGCTATGAAAACACCCTGTCGGTGACCATGGAGGATATGCTCCATCATTGCAAGGCAGTCGCGCGTGGAGCCCGTTTTGCCCATTTGATCGGCGATATGCCCTTTATGTCCTACCAGGTTTCAACAGCCGATGCGGTTCGCAACGCCGGCCGCTTTCTGCAGGAAGCGGGCATGGATGCCGTCAAACTGGAGGGCGGCCGCGAAGTGGCCGCATCGATTGAGGCGATCGTGGCCGCTGGTATCCCGGTGATGGGCCATATCGGACTGACACCGCAGAGCATCCACAAGCTTGGCGGATGGAAGGTGCAGGGAACATCGGCCGCGACCGCCCGGCACCTCGTGGAGGAAGCCCATATCCTCGAGAATGCGGGCTGTTACGCTGTCATCCTGGAGGCGATCCCCGACCGACTGGCGGAGATGATTTCACAACGGTTGCGCATCCCGGCGATCGGCATCGGTGCGGGCGCAGCCTGTGACGGACAGGTGCTGGTCAGTAACGACATGCTTGGGTCATTCGACCGTTTCACTCCAAAATTCGCCAGGAAGTATGCGGATCTGAGCGCTGCCATGGAACAGGCCTTTGTCGCTTACATTAATGATGTGGCGGCGCGCCGTTTCCCCGCCAGTGAGCACTCGTACCACATGAGCGACGATGAATTCGACGCCCTGCTGCGCGACCTGCGCATGAAACCCCGCAAATGGCGGATGGCGATGTGAGGCCGGCGTGTCTACTACCGACACGGGCATGAATCTGACGATTGTCGGCACCGGCGCCATGGCTTGCCTGGTCGGCGCCCACCTGGCCTCTGTGGCGCAGGTCACGCTGACGGGTTCGTGGGCAGAGGGAATCGCCGCAATCCGCGAATCGGGGATCGTATTTGAGGAGCCCGAGGGGCGCACGGCGGTGGTTGTGTCGGCGATCCCATGGGGTGCCGCCATGGAGCCGGCAGACCTGGCTGTCATCCTCGTCAAGGCCTGGCAGACGGAGGAGATCGCCCGTCACCTTCCACGCTTGCTGAAACCGGGAGGCCTAGCGCTCACGCTGCAAAACGGCCTTGGGAACCTGGAGGCACTGGGACCGCGAGCTTGCCTGGGGGTCACATACCAGGGCGCGACGCTGGTCGGGCCGGGGCGTGTGCGCCAGGGTGGAACGGGATCGACCTGGGTTGCCGGGCCGGAATGGATCGTACAACTGTTCCGGAGCGCCGGGATGGCAGCGGAGCTGGGTGCGCCGGATCAGGTCGATCGCCTGCTTTGGGGCAAGCTCGTAATCAATTGCGGCATCAACGCGCTGACGGCGCTCCTGCGCGTTCCAAACGGCGAACTTCTCCAACGGCCGGATGCGACTTTCCTGATGCAATGCGCTTCCCTGGAATGCGCGAATGTGGCCGGCGCCAAGGGCGTCGCTTTGCCGTTTCCGGATCCGGCAGAAAAGGTGCGTGAGGTGGCGCGCCTGACGGCGACGAACAGCTCCTCGATGCTGCAGGATGTGCTTCGCGGAGCGCCCACCGAATGTGAAGCGATCAACGGAGCGGTCGTGCGCTGGGGTGATCGTCTCGGCGTGTCGACCCCCGTCAACGAAGTCTTGCTCCGGCTGATACGCGCTTCAGCCGCCCGGCCATCCATGCCAGAAAAGTCTGAGGTCTGAGGTCTGAGGTCTGACATTGGAGGTTCAGGACAGTGCGAACGGTCACGCAGATTCCCGAGCTGAGAAGAGCGCGTGCTTGCCTGCACGGCAGCTTCGGATTGGTGCCCACGATGGGGGCCCTCCATGAAGGCCATCTTTCGCTGGTGCGCAGGGCTAAAGCCGAGTGCGATCATGTGGGGGTGAGCATCTTCGTCAACCCAACGCAATTCGGCGCGAGCGAAGACTTGTGCCGATACCCGCGCCAGCTTGACACGGATCTGAGCCTTCTGGAGTCTTTAGGGGTGGACACGGTGTGGACGCCTGCCCCGGAGACAGCCTATCCGCCGGGCTTCCAAACCTGGGTCACGGTGGATGAGGTGTCAAGAGGCCAGGAAGGCGGCCGGCGACCCGGGCACTTTCGCGGCGTTGCCACGGTTGTGGCGAAACTGTTCAACATCTTCGCCCCCGATAAGGCCTATTTCGGCCAGAAAGATGCCCAGCAGGTTGTCGTCATCAAGCGCATGGTTGAGGATCTGAATTTCCCCATCGAAATTGTGGTCTGCCCGACGGTGCGCGAGCCGGACGGGCTCGCGTTTAGCAGTCGCAATGCCTACCTCAGCCAGGTAGAGCGGCAAGCCGCGCCGGTCCTATTTCGGGCGCTCTCGGCGGCGCGTGTCGCATTCGAGAGCGGCGAGCGTGACGCGGGCGCCCTACGCGCTGTCACGAAAGCGATCCTCGATGCCGAACCACTGGCGCGCGTGGATTAC
This sequence comes from Acidobacteriota bacterium, assembly GCA_049511215.1. Classification (GTDB taxonomy): domain Bacteria; phylum Acidobacteriota; class UBA6911; order UBA6911; family UBA6911; genus JAFNAG01. The sequence goes on from JBEKYG010000327.1 coordinate 4,418, forward strand.
ATTTCCGCGGCCGATCCGGAAACTATCATCGAACTAGATCGGATAGATACGGGAGTCCTGCTATCGCTCGCGATACGCATCGGCACGACCCGACTCATCGACAACTTTCTCCTATCTCCAGGGAGCGCTTATGCTGCTCGCCATTGACGTCGGCAATACCAACATAGCTTTGGGCCTGTATGACGGAGATCAGCCGGGACCACGCTGGCGCCTGGCTACGGACCACACGCGCATGCCGGACGAGTATGGCATCATGCTGATTCATCTCCTGCAGCACGCGGGCATCGCACCCGCTGATGTCGCGGCCATTGCCATGGCTTCCGTAGTCCCGCCGCTTACGAGTACTCTTGTCCAGGCCTGCGAGATCTATCTGAAGCGAACGCCGCTGCTGGTGGACATAGGCATGAAGACGGGAGTGGCAGTGCGGGTTGAAGATCCACGGCAGGTGGGCGCGGATCGGGTCGTGGATGCGGCGGCAGTGCACAAGCTTTACGGCGGGCCCGCCTGCATTGTCGATTTCGGTACCGCCACCACTTTCGATGCCATCTCCGCCGCGGGTGAGTATCTTGGCGGCGCCATCGCCCCGGGCATTGGTATCGCTGCTGAGGCGCTGTTCCAGAGCGCCGCGAAACTCCCTAAGGTGGAGCTGCGCCGCCCGCCCTCCGTCATAGGCCGAAACACGGTTCATTCCATACAATCCGGCCTGCTGTTCGGGTATGTCGGTCTGGTGGAGGGGATGGCGGCGCGCTTCGCGGCTGAGCTGGGTCCGAAAATGAAGGTCATCGGTACCGGGTGGCTGGTGGAAATCATCGCCCGCGAAACCAAAGTGATTGGAATCGTCGCGCCGTGGCTGACGCTCGACGGCCTCAAAATCATCCACGACCTCAACAGCAAATAAATCAGGGGATCGGATACTCATTTCCTGATTTCAAGCCGACCGTATCGGTGCTCCCAGGCAAATCCAGACGAATGAGCATTGGGAAAGTAGTATCTGTCACGAATGGCGATAAACCAAGAGTGACCGCAATCACCTCGCAGTCCCGCCAAATCGAGTGTTTAAGCCCCGAAGGGGCGGGGCAGGAAAGCCCGGGGCGTGAGCCCTGGGATCATAAACATCCAGGCGACCAGCCCTGAAAGGGCGGCGCAGGCTGCGTCGCCCTTTCAGGGCTAGTTTCTTGATCTACGTCAGTTCCCAGAACTTGCGCCCTGGGCTTTCCTGCTGGACCCTTTCAGGGTCCTGATCAGATTCCTTAGTTGAGCGCCATTCGTATGTGTCACCGGATTATCATCGCGGCTTCTTGCTGTCTTGGCGGTTTGCCCGATTGGTGGTAACTTGTGGCTTCGAGCCGAACGGAGGAATCAACATGGAGACGCCGGAACTCTTAAGCACGAGCGAGATTCGGACTTCGCAAGGCCGGTATCCGAGCCAGATTGTGCTGCGCCGGGTGAAAGAAAGAACGTACGCCACCCATTTGAAGGTCCTCCCCCCGGATGCTGAGCCCTATTTCATACTGGGCAGCTATTTTTTTGACCTGGAAGCAGCGAACGCTGATTTCCAAAGGAGGAAGCTCGAGCTGGAAGGCTCGACGGACCCGCCGAATGATATCGGAATGAAACCGGGATGAGTCAAGGCGATAGATTTCTGAAGGCCTGCAGTCTTGAGCAAGTGGACAGTACACCCGTGTGGCTTATGCGCCAGGCCGGGCGTTACATGGGCGCGTACCGAAGGCTGCGAGAGCGGTATTCACTGCTGGAGATGTTCAAGACGCCGGAAATCGCTGCTGAGGTGACCCT
>JBEKYG010000328.1:0-6196 GCA_049511215.1 Acidobacteriota bacterium
CGGAGGCAACGGCGTGGGAGGATTCGTCGGCGCGCCCCTCTACCGTGACCTGGGTTGCGAAGTAATTGAGCTCTTCTGCGAGCCGGACGGCCGCTTCCCTCACCATCATCCCGACCCCACGTTAGTGGAGAACATGCGGTTCGCAATCCGCCAATTGAAAGAGAACCACGCCGATCTGGCCATCGCATTCGACGGAGATGGCGACCGTATCGGCGTCATCGACGAGCGCGGCAGGATTATCTGGGGAGACCAGTTGATGGTGATTTTTTCCCGCGCGATCCTGCGGGAACGCCCGGGGTCAACCTTCATCGCCGAGGTCAAATGCTCGCAGACTCTCTTTGACGACATCCGGCTCCATGGCGGAAATCCGATCATGTGGAAGGTCGGCCACTCCCTGATCAAGGCCAAGATGAAGGCCTCAGATGCGGCGCTTGCGGGGGAGATGAGCGGCCACCTGTTCTTCGCCGACCGCTATTTCGGCTATGATGACGCCATCTATGCCGGCGCGCGGCTGCTCGAGATCCTGTCTGCAACGGAAGAGCCGCTCTCAAACCTGCTGACCTCGCTGCCCCGCACTGTCTATACCCCTGAGATCAGGCTAGACTGCCCGGACGAAAAAAAGTTCGACATCGTGCGGGCACTGACCAAAGACTTCCAGCGCACTCACGAGGTCATCAATGTGGATGGCGCCCGGATCATCTTCGAGCACGGGTGGGGCCTGGTTCGGGCTTCCAACACCCAGCCGGTCCTGGTGCTGCGATTCGAAGCCGACAACGAGCATAACCTCGAGGCCATCCGCCGCACAGTGGAAGACCGCGCCCGGCACCTGATCGAACTGTGAAAAATTCGAGATTCGAAATTCGAGATTCGAAATTCTAAGATCTCGAATCTCGAATCTCGAATTCTTGGTTTTTAAGCAGGGATTCGACAGACGGCAGCACTACTTCGGCCCGCCCCTGGATCGCCAGATCCACGGCACCGGAACTCGGAGTGGCTTCCGGATTGATCTCGACTGTAAATGCCCCAAGGCTGCTCGCCTCGGCCACCAGGCTCGCCGCGGGGTGAACGACAGCGGATGTTCCCACGGTCAAGAAAAGGTCGCATTTGACCGCTTCATAAGAGCGATCCAAAACGGAAGAGCCAATGCTCTCACCGAACCATACGACGCCGGGGCGCAGCAAACCATGACAATATGGACAAGACGGCGGAATGTTTGGAAGGGGGACGCTCTCGTCCCACCATCGTTCGGGCGATGAAGGGCAGCGCCGCCAGCACAGGACTTCCCAGATCGAACCGTGAAATCGGACGACGTTGATTGTCCCGGCTTTCTCATGCAGGCCATCGACATTCTGGGTGATCAGGGTAAAATCCGGGTAGCGCCTGCTCCAGGCGGCAAGCACGGTATGAGCGACATTCGGCACACACTTCGCGATTAACTCGCGCCGCCAGTTATACCACTCCCAGACCAGTTTGGGATCTCGCCGAAACGCCTCCGGAGTGGCGAGCTGCTCGGGCGCGTAGTTTCTCCAGAGACCCAGGGGCCCACGAAACGTCGGGACGCCGCTGGCGGCCGAAACGCCCGCACCCGTGAGGACAGTAATGCGGGGGCCGGACTTCATCCGGCCGGCAAGCTCTGCAACCGGATCTCCTGGAGTCATGGTTTCCCTTTGTGATGAGTGCGGCGTACTCCTCTACGCCGATTGAGATTTCCTATTCCTCTTTGAGGGACCGTTCCATCAGGACCCGGATGGCTTCTCGAGGGGATACCTCATCCTCCAGGATGCGATTCACCTGGTGCGTGATCGGGACGTCGACATGGTGCCGTTCGGCCAGGGCGATGGCTGCCCGCGTGGTCTTGACGCCTTCGGCAACCGCGCGCATAGAGCTGATAATGTCCACGAGCTTCCGCCCCTTTCCCAGTTCAACTCCGACGGCGCGGTTCCGGCTCAGACTGCCAGTGCATGTCAAAGCCAGGTCGCCGATGCCGGCCAGCCCCGCCATGGTTTCACGGCGCGCTCCGCAGGCGCAAGCGAGTCGCGTCATCTCGGCCAGGCCGCGCGTCAGCAGGGCCGCCATCGCATTGTGGCCTAGCCTCAGCCCTTCGATGGTCCCCGCCGCGATCGCAATCACGTTCTTGAGCGCTCCACCCATCTCGACGCCCACCACATCGCTCGACGTGTAGAGCCTCAGCGTTGTGGAGGAGAACTCTTTTTGGACCCGCGCCGCCAGCGCGCGCTCTTCCGAAGCCACGACGACGGCTGTCGGATCGCCATGCGCGACTTCCTTGGCAAAGCTCGGTCCGGAAAGCACGCACAGGCGTGGCGCGAAGCGCGGTGAGACCGCGGCCCGTATGATTTCGCTCATCCGCATCAAGCGTTCGCCCTCGATTCCCTTCGTGGCGCTGACGAAAATCATCTCGGGCTCCAAATAGGGAAGCATCTGCTCGAACAGAGCGCGACAAACGTGCGAAGGCATGACGGTGAGCACGATGCCGGCATCGTCGAGAACCTCCTCCAGATTGTTGGTTGCCTCAATTCTTGGCGGCAGCTGCACGCCGGGTAGGAACACTTCGTTTTCATGGCGCGACCGGATGCTCTCTGCCACTTCGGGCTCATAGGCCCACAGCTTGATCGGACTGCCGCTTCGCGCGAGCGCGACGGCCAGCGCCGTGCCCCAACTGCCTGCGCCGATGATTGAGATTCGTTCCATGGGTTCTATCGGTTCCAGAATATAACGCTTTCCAACGCCGGCGCGCCGACGCTCTCGGATTACTGGGTCGCATCCCCGCGCGCGTGCCGACGAGGGCAATCATAATCCTGCCTGGAGCCTCATCATAGCAGACTTGCGACGAATGAACTGCAACTACCATGAAAACCAGCAGAGGGGCGCGGCGCCGCGTGGGGTAATAACCAGAACTGATGGAGATCCCAATAGCCCTCGGATGAGCTTGGGGTGTCCTCAGCGAGACTGCGCCGGTTAATTCGCACATGCCGGTTTCCGCATCGGCGTGCCTGGACGGCGGCGGCGAAAAACCCACTCACAAAAGCCGTAGGGGCTTCCGTCCTCACGCCAGTAACCGTCAAACCGCATGAGGATGTTAACCAGGAGAACCACCGTGACCACGACTGATATTGTGAGTGCATCAAAATGCGTGGCAAAATGCGTGGCACCCAGCCCAGGTGAAGCTGCGGTCTCATACATGCTGGCATAGTCGAAGATTAAGACGAGGGTACCAACAGCGAAGAAGGCGACAAGTTCCACCATGATAGAAGCAACGGAGCGTTATTGTCCGGCGAAACGGCGTTTCGGGGAATCTGTTCCGTGTAACTTATCGATACCAACGGTGCCCGGACCTGGTCTCTAACCCATCATTTGAGGACTACAGCATATTCGCCATAGTGCATTGGGCTCTTAAGAAGTAGCATATGGGTGGATTTCCCGATGACATTCCCGATACAGGAGACCCAGGCATGAATGTTACGCTGGCCCTTTTTGATATGGCTGGCACGACGGTCGATGACATGATCGACGGCCGCCCTTTGGTGCTGCAGAGCTTTGCTGAAGTTTTTCACGTCGCCCACGTGCAGGTCCCGTGGGCGGTTCTGAACGCGCAACGCGGCAAGGACAAGCTCGAGGTCTTTCGTACTCTGTTGGCAACGCACGGAGGTTTGCAGGGAGACGCGTTAGAGCAGACGACCCAACGCCTCCTCGAACTCTTCACCGCGCGGCTCCTGAGCAACGTTGAGCGGCTCAGCGAGATGCCCGGGACAACAGCAACCTTTCAGTTCCTCAAACGGCACGGCGTCTTTATTGCCCTCGGGAGTGGTTTTCCAATGGTCGTGACCCAGGCGATTGCCCGCCATCTCGGCTGGACGACCTCGGGCCTGGTCGACTACGTCACGTGTGGCGAGGCTGCCGGCGCCGGCCGGCCGCATCCGCACATGCTGCATAGTGCCCTGAAGGCCGTCGGGTTGCTGCGCTCCGATAGTCCTGTAGATCAGGTGCTGCGCGATTTCGATTATAGCCGGGTGCTCAAAGTGGGAGATACCGTGCTCGACGTCGCCGAGGGGCGCCAGGTTGGAGCGTTTACAATTGCCGTGACATCGGGGACGCAGCCGGCGGATATTCTGGAGCAGGCGGGCGCGGCAGTAGTTTTGCCATCTGTGGCTGAATTGCCGGACTGGCTCAGCACACACGGTTATGCCGCAATTAGGGCGGGCGACTAAGAGTCCGTCCGAGAGGAGGGGCCGCGTTCCGAGCGCCGCGGGGCCGGACGCAAGGCGGTGCGAAGCAGGCGATGTCGGGGTACATCGGCGAGGAGCGCCAACGCCGCGGATGTCCCCGTGCTGCCTCTGTCAATCCAATGGTGGCGCTCCGTCACGAGTGCTCCGGTCCTAAAAGAAATTCCGGCGCCTCCATGGATGTCTGAATCCAGAGCTCTTGACATGACCTTGAACCAAAGTATGCGCGCCAGGCCTAGCTGTCAGCATCCGATTCTGCGAGGTAGGATCTCGGGAATCCTCCTGGCGGCGATGGAGTGTTCCGCGAATGACTTGCAACTTCGATTAAGTCAATTCCCTTCATCTCGTGCCCTGAACATTTTAGAGCACTGAAGCCGCAACAAAGCCAAACCCGGCAGTTTTGGCAGATGAAATCCGGATCGAGTACTGCTAAGCTAATGGACCTAAACGTGCCGGGGTGGCGAAACAGGCAGACGCACAGGACTTAAAATCCTGGGCCTCGCAAGGGGCGTGCGGGTTCGATTCCCGCCCTCGGCACCAACGAAGCCCGCGTCCGGCAAGGGTTTGCTGGCAGTAGGATCCTTCGGAAACCTACTCAAAATACTCTCATAATGCCCTGGCTGTGGCCAAAACTGCGCCCACGACAAACCGAGCGCGGTGTTCCCCACGGCCACGAATTGGCCGAACCTCTTCTGGACCACCGTGCTGCGGTCCCGGCCAAGCAGAGCGGCGCCGGCAAGGCTGACCTCCAGAATCCGCCCCTCGTGGTCCCATAGAAAATACCCAACCGGGGCGAAATCGAACAGGTCGCAGTACTTCTCCGACGTCTCCTCGGCCGCAGCCTGGGCGCGCCGGAGTTCCTCGTTCTGCATCTCCAATTCGACCTGATGCACTTGCAATTCGCGGACCAGGGCGCGAGCGTCCTCTTCGGCTACGGCCAAAGCAGGGCGAGCCCTACCCAGGTACAAACCCTGTCCTCTGCCTTGCGGCGCAACTCGACCAATTCGGGCGACTCCCAATCCATCGCTTCCTTCTCATTCATGGCTGCCCCCTGCGTCGTCCTGACTCGGCCGAAGATGCCGTGATGTCCTCCATCGCCGGCAGGATCAGATCCGGTTGTTGGCCTTCCCTTGCGATCCTGCGGGCATTGAGCAAGAGCACTTCTGGTCCAACGGTGAGAGGTTTCCGATGTGCCTGACCTTCCCGAGCGCCCCGTCCGGGGGACCGTTCATTGAACGGGGGTAAGGCGCGCTGCCCCCTAAACAGTCTTTGGGTTTTCTCATGGGGACAAATGTCTACTATATTGGGGCAACACCCAGGCTGCAATCGAGAAGCCACTCGGGGGTGTAATCGGAAGTGGGACTCATCATCGATAATCGGGATTGGGAGGCGGGTGCGAATATCGCTGGTTAAGGATTCGGACCCTGAAAGGGTCCAGCAGGACAGCCCAGGGCGTAAGCCCTGGGAACAACGGGCGTTGCAAGGATCGAGCCCTGAAAGGGCGCAGCAGTCTGCGTCGCCCTTTCAGGGCTGATCCCAAACTGTGGCGTCTGATCCCAGGGCTCACGCCCTGGGCTGTTCTATTCCGCCCTTTCAGGGCGGGGAAAGGATTGAGTCCCACTTCCAATTACACCCGCCACTCGGGGATTTGGCCAGCCGAAAGGGTAAGGCAAGAGCCGGGTAATGGGTTAGACATTCCAATCTACTAAATTTGAAGTTTAAATCCATCCCAACCAGAAGATCACAGAATTCTGCGGTATCCTAATCATGCGGGTGGAATTGTCAGGCCGTTTCCGGCGCAGTGGACGCTGTACCTGACACGAATTGTGACGGGTGGTCTTGGGAGGAATCGAAATGTACTGCAGTTACTGTGGTTCGGCGAACCCTGCCGATGGCAGGTTCTGCGCCGCATGCGGCAGGACACTGACTAATTCATCGAAGGGGCGGACCGCACT
>JBEKYG010000329.1:0-6185 GCA_049511215.1 Acidobacteriota bacterium
ATACTGGTTTTGGCGGCGAGCGCCTCGCTCCTGTTTTTCCGGACACTCTCCACAAGGATCGAGCGGCTTAAGGAGTTCTCGCGCAGGGTTGCCGCAGGCGATTTTCAGGGGTTGCCGCTGGATCGTAAAGATGATGAACTTGCCGACCTTTCCAGTACCTTGAATCAAACCGCCGCGCAGTTGGATGCCACCATTCGAACTCTTACTGAGGAGCGCAACCAATCCGCTGCCGTACTTGCCAGCATGGCGGAAGGGGTCGTAGTCATCGGCCCCGACCAACGGGTGATCTTCTGCAATCCGGCTTTCTGCCGGGCGGTCAATATCGAAAACACCGGCTGGGAAGGGCGTCCTGTCGCTGAAGTGATTCGCAATGCAGACTTGCTGGGCTACATTCAACAGGCGCGCACCGGAAATGTAACGGTCACGAGTGAAGTCGTTGTCGGCTCTGTGCGAACCAAGAGCTTTGCGGTGACCGTTACGCCGGTCCGGTCCAACGGCACAACCGCGGGATCCGTGATGGTGCTGTACGACATCAGCGAGCTTCGCAGGCTCGAACGCGCGCGCCGTGATTTCGTGGCGAACGTCTCCCACGAGTTCAAGACTCCGCTCACGGCCATTCAAGGTTTCACCGAGACTTTGCTGAGTGGCGCTCTCGAAGACAAGAAAAACAGCCGCCGGTTTTTGAACATCATCTGCGAAAATGCCATGCGGTTGGTTCGATTGACCGATGACTTGCTTGAGTTGGCTCAGATCGAAGCCGGAAAGCTCGAACTGCAACGTGAACCTGTTGCCCTCAGCGGGGTGATAGGACCTTGTTTCGAAACAACCCGGCTCAAGGCCGATCAGAAGAACCTTATTCTGGAAGCCGACTACAGTTCTGAATTGCCGGTTGTGAATGGAGATGCCACGTGCTTACAGCAGGTCCTGCAAAACCTGCTCGACAACGCCGTGCGCTACGCCCCTCCGGGAAGCCGCATTCTGGTCAAGGCGGCCGTTCAGGGCCCGGACATCGAAATCTCCGTGTCCGACAATGGTCCCGGCATTCCCAAGACCGAGCAGGAGAGGATCTTCGAGAGGTTCTATCGCGCCGACTCGGCTCGATCGAGGGAGGCGGGAGGGACGGGCCTGGGGCTCTCCATCGCCAAACACCTGGTCGAAGCCCATGGGGGCAGGATTAGGGTCCAGAGCGAAGTCGGCCTGGGGTCGACATTCTATGTCTCCCTGCCCCATGCGTGACCTGGGTCCTCCTGATAGTGCTGAGAGAACATGGAAGGGCCCTTTGCAATGCAGATTTCAACAGAATCGAGCCGGGAGGAGGCGAATCATGGAACATAAGGTATGCCCCTGGTGGCTCGGCTACTTACTTGCCAGCCCGGTTCGCCGGCTCTGGCACAATCCACGCACCATCCTCCAACCCTTTGTCACCGAGGGCATGCAGGTTCTCGAACCGGGCTGTGGCATGGGTTTTTTCACCGTTGAACTAGCCCGACTGGTCGGGCCGCGCGGCAAGGTCGTGGCCGTGGATGTGCAACCCCAGATGATTGCAGGGCTAAAACACCTTGCCCGCAAGGCAGGACTCGTTGAACGGATCGATGCCCGCCTCGCAAAGGGCGATAGCATGGAGATCGCTGATCTTGCCGGCACGATAGATTTCACGCTTGCTTTCGCCATGATCCATGAGTTGCCGAACGCGGGACATTTTTTGGACGAAGTGTATCGCGCGCTCAAGCCGGGCCGGAAAATCCTGGTGGCCGAACCAAAAGGCCACGTGAAAGAGATCGACTTCGCTAAACTGATGGAGACCGCGAAGCGCACGGGATTCCGGGTGGATGAGGGACCAGCCATTCGTTCAAGCTGGACGGCGGTATTCACCCGTGATTGAGCGCGGGCTAGAACTCAGGACGCTTGACTTCGGGTCATCACTCCTGCCGCAGGGCTGTTATAGGATTGACTCTCGTCGCCCGCCGCGCGGGAAATATGCATGCAATCAGGGCGACGGCTGCGAGGATCACCGCCACCGACGCAATGACGGAGGAATCCATTGGGCGGACACCAAAGAGGATGCTCTCGACATATCTTGCCAGAGCCGCGGTGCCTGCAAGCCCAAGTGCAAATCCGGCGGCGAGCAGCAGCGTGCCCTCGCCCAGTATCATTCTGAAAATCCTCTCCGTGCTGCTTCCGAGCGCCATGCGGATGCCAATCTCCCGGGTTCGTTGCGCAACCATATAGGCCAGGACGCCATAAATCCCCAGCCCCGCGAGGAAGAGCGCAACCACACCGAATCCCGCCGCGAGCAACATCGGCGCCTTGCGGGTGATTAAAGATTCTTCGATACGTTCTTGCATACTGTGAACGTCGTAAAGCGGCAACTCCGCGTCTACCTCGAGAATGGCCTTGCGCATGGCGGCGACCAGGCTGGAAGGCTCCGTGACCGTCCTCGCAGCGAAGGTCAGCATATCCTGCGGCTGCTGCTCGCAGGGGTAATAATAAGCGCCGGGACGCTCGTCCGGATCCACGAGAGCCCGTAACTTGACGCTGCCGACAACACCAACAATGGTATACCAGGCGACGTTCGGGCCAGGCTGGATGAGATCCTGAGGGCTGTTGGGCCGCCACATGCGCTTCCCGATTGGGCTGCCGTTCGGCCAGAAGTGATGGGCCAGCCTCTGATCGATGATGATCACGCGTTGCGATTCGGCCGTGTCCCGCGCGTCGAAGAATCGTCCCTCGATGAGAGGCACCTTCATGGACTCGAAGTAACCCGGGGTGATAACGATCCGATTGGGCGAGGCGAGCGACTCGCCCGGCTTCATGACATAGCCTTCGGCCAGAATGACGCTGTCACTCGACCTGTGTCCAAAAGGGATAGTGTCGGTAGCGCCCGCGCTCACGATGCCGGGGAGCGCGCGGATCTTATCCAGGGCCAGCCGCGTAAATGCCCGCAGTTCGGGGTCGCCCTTATACCTGGCGGTCGGCAGTGAAACAGATCCGGTCAGCACCTTTTCGGCTGCAAAACCTGGTTTGACGGCCAGCACCCGTTGAAAGCTTGCCAGCAGAAGGCCCGCGCCGACGAGCAGCACGAGTGCGAAGGCAATCTGCGTCACAACCAGCCCGTTGCGCAAAATCCTTGCGGTGCGCCCGCTGCTCTCCGTGCGCCCTTCCGTCCGCAATACCATGTTCAGGTTGATTCTGAGCGCATGTAACATCGGGATCATGCCGATGGCCACGCCGGTCAGGAAGGACAGTGCCAGAGTGTACATTACTGACGTGACATCCATCGCAATTTCACCGCCCCTCGGTATCAGGTCCAGCCGGAGCGTGCCCAGGATTCCCAGCCCCCACCAGCCGAGAAGCAGGCCAACAAGGGCACTGCAAAGAGTGAGCAGCACGCTCTCCGTCACCAGCTGGCGCGTTATGCGCCAGCGCCCGGCCCCGAGCGCCATGCGGGTGGCTGAATCCCTTACCCGGATGCTGGATCGCGCCAGCGCCAGGTTGGCTATGTTCACGGCGCCGATGAGGAGCACGAACAGCACGCCTCCCCAAAGCAGGTAAAGGGTAGGCTTGATGTCCCTGACCACTTCGTCCTGCAATCGAAAAACCATGGTATGGAATCCGGCATTGGTCAGGATTTCCTTGAACTGAGGCATCTTTTCAAGATTTGCCCTGTTGAGCGCATCCAGCTGGACCTGGACTTGCTGCAAACTGGCTCCGGGCTTCAAACGACCGATCATCTCCCAACTGTTGCTGTGGTATTCCTGCTTCTGCTCTCCAGTGAAAGCCAGCGGCCGCCACAGCCGCACCTCGGGATCGAGAAATACAAAATCCTTCGGCATCACGCCGACGATGGTGAACAGGTTGCCGTAGATGCGCAGATCCCGTCCGATTGCCGATTGGCTTCCGCCATACAGCTCTTGCCACAGGCCATAACTCAGAATAACCTTGCGCTCCTTGCCGATCTCACCTTCCTCCTCCAGGAAATCCCGTCCCAATTGCGGTTTGACGCGCAGCAGCCGGAAAAATGAAGGAGTTACATTCATGCCCTCGATTTGCTGCACGGATCCCTTTTCACCGATGGTGAGTCCCTGATTGCTGTAAAGTGCCACATCCTCGACAGCAGTCACGGCCCGGCGGCGGTCGAAGTAATCCGGGACCCCGTTGCTGGCTCTCTTGACGCCGGCGTTGGGGTAACTGTTGTAGATCAACAGGAGTTGTCTGGAATCCGGCAGCGGCAGTGGCTTCAGGATGACCGAATTGACCACGCTGAAAATAGTGCTATTTGCGGCGATGCATATTGCAAGGGTGGCGAAGGCAGTGATGGTGAAGCCCTTGTCCCTCCATAAAAGCCTCGCGCTGAATTTGATGTCCCGCAATAGCGATTCCATGGGAATTTGCCGTCCTTTCCCTCAATGGCGCGGTTGCCCAGGCTGCACTTCGCCGGAGGCGCTTCGGAGTGCGGCGGCATGCCCTGGAACTAATACGCAATATCGAGCGATATGGTTCGCGCCATGCCTTCAGCGCCCCATAAATAATCCCCTCAATCGCCACCCAAAGCGAACACGACCTTCGTCCGGATCCTCATTTGTTGATCGAATGTCCACCTATTTATGAACTGATTAGTATAACCGCGCGGCCAAACCTGCTCAGTTCTCCGGAATCCTCGACCGATTGTGCCTCGGATTTGCTAGGGATGCTGGGTTTGCAAAACATCGAACATCCGCAGGTGTTGTTCCGGTCAGCGAAAACGCATCAGAAACAGCGTGAGATCGTCATCCGGCTCAGCCTTGTGACTGAAGCTTGCCGCGGCGGCGAGAACTCCCTTGGCCATGTCGCGCAGGGGCATTTGTCTGCGGTCTGCAACCGCTTGCAGAATGCCCTCAACTCCAAAAAAATCATCCCGGGCATTCCTCAATTCAACCAGACCGTCGGTGAAAAGAACCAGAATATCGCCTTGGCGCACGCCGGCAGTGGTGGGCTCGTAGGTCGAGTGTTGAAACATCCCCAGAGGAGGCCCCCCGCCCGGCAGATGAGATGATGTGCCGTCGGAGTGGACCAGGAGCGGCTCGAAATGGCCGGCATTCAGGTATCGGATCTCCTGCGTCTCCTCCAGGTATTCAAAAAATACCGTGGTCAAATACTGTATCAGTTCCCTGCCGGAATATATCTGAGCGTTCAGATCCGTGTACAGCGAGGATAAGTCCTCCAATCGGAAAACCTCCGAGTGAAGGAAGGCTCTGAATGCTGACATGATCAGAGCCGCGGCCATACCGTGGCCGCAGGCATCCGCAATCACGCATTGGATGGTTTTTTCCCGCTGACGGAAGTAATCGAAATAATCTCCTCCTACCAAGGCGGAAGACTGGTTATACCCGTAAATCTCATACCGGTCGGTCACCGGGTGCTCCGACGGCAGGTAGGACATTTGCACCTCGCGCGCTCTTTCGAGATCGGAGACTGTGACGAGGTCGGAGTGCCTGCCTCGCGGCATTCGACTGGACGACAGGAATAGACCCAGGAAAGGGGCCAACACCTGGCATACCGAGAGGTGTATCGCATCCAGCTGCAGAGGGTTGTTGGCGGATTCCAGAATCAGGACGGCTTCCAAAGTGTCCTGGAAATAGAGCGGGACCAGCAGGTGCCTGTGCGTGTCGTCGCTCCAGTAGGGTTCACGCTGTTGGATGGCACGTTCCATATTCATGCGATGCAGCCGTTTCCTGAGATCCGACCGCGACTTGCCGTGGTAGCCGAGGAAGTACATCACCTCGAATGTAGACGAGGCCTGGTGAAAACTATACAGGGCGGCGTGTGTGATAGAAAATGCTCCGGCGATCGCCTGTAGGAAGCGATGCAGGAAGTCATTCATTCCCTTTCCCCATACCAACCCCTCGATCAGTGCCTCTTCCAGGTGCCGACGTTCATCTGGAGCGGAATGATTGTTCATATGAGTCTCCTGGTGATGCGGTTTTCGTTCGGTCAACGGTCCGGCTTCTCACTACGATTATTCATTTGGACCCGTAACTGTCAACCATTGAATCGCGAACGAAACCTGGACCGCATTTCTCATCGGGTTCCTAGGAGCCCGTCCGAGAATTAGGAGGGGCCGCGTTCCGAGCGCCGCGGGGGCAGATGCAAGGCGGCGCGACGCAGGCGATGTCTCGGTACATCGTCGAGGAGCGCCAACGCCGCAG
>JBEKYG010000330.1:0-6184 GCA_049511215.1 Acidobacteriota bacterium
TAGCAATGGCGACTGTTACGCCCAGTTTCGGCCCACCCGGTGCCTATAAGATTGTCATAGGTGTGGCTCTTGGAATTTCTGCTGAACTTGTTCTTGTGGTGCTCGGTAGGCGGCCCTTTGCATACATGATAGCGATTGCCGTCGCCTTCGCATTGAGCATTCCCATTACATACTATGCGTGGGTTCGGGTCGGTATACCCGATGCAGATAAACTTCGTGGTTATATTCTCTACCTAATGAGTATATATGTGCTTATTGGTATTGTAGGTTGTTTCGCAGGCAAGAAGTTTTTCGACGCTCGACTCCTAAAATATCCGACGATCATGCGCATCCGAGAACGCTGATATCTTTTCAAACAGGGCCATGTCACGCATAACCATAATAGTTGGACCCAACGGCTCCGGCAAGAGTGTTCAACTCACTACTCTTGCCACAAACGCACCCTCGTATATTCCTCCAAACCGCCACCCTCATACGTCACAGTACGCATTGGTACAGCAGGCGATTAATCGTCCCTTCATATCCAATCGCGCACTCTCACTTCTCCGCACACCATTGGTCATGTCAGGGCGTACCTTATCCGAAGCGGACACTGCAGCTGAAGCTCTCCTCAACAGATTTAGTCTTCCCCACCTTCGATATGCAGATATGCGCGCTCTCTCTGGTGGCGAGGATCAGGTCCTGCAAGTGTTACTCGGCGTGTCTCGCGGTGCCAACGGCTTGGTTGTAGATGACCCATTTAGCATGCTCGATACCTCAAAAAAACACGAGATCCGCGCACTACTGTCTGAGTATCTTTCGCAGCCCTTCCATAACAAAGCAAGCACCGATCTTATTTTGGCCGTACCTGACGATGCGGACGTCCAATTCTTTCACGATCTTCCTCATCATGATCTACTGTTTATCCACTTGCCCGGTGTCCACTTAGATCCTGAAACCGCCACACTCTTGGTTAGGGCCGCCAAATGCCACCCCCCGGCCCGCCCATATCCGGAGCTCGGAGCTTCCAAACTAACATTGACGACACGCAACATCCGCAGAATGCTTTTCGCATCCTTTTCCTACAACTTCTTTCCCGGTCATATTTACGCAATAACTGGAGCAAATGGCTCTGGCAAATCATTGTTTTTGCGTACCCTTCTTGGCCATTTGCCTTCTTCAATTGAGCTAACTTCTGGGAAGCTGACTTACAGTAACACATCCCACTACGGCATCTCTGGGTGTATAAGCCCACATGTTATTTTTGTCCCTCAACACTGCGAAACCTTGCTCACAATGTATACGCCATCCATTGCCGCACTTATTAATAAGGATGCCTATCAACCTGATTTCTCCACATATATTCATCAACTGTTGCAACACGGTGTTCTATGGGATTCTCGATCGCTTTCGGAGGCAAGTGCAGGCGAAACCAGGTTTGTCACACATCTCATCGCCGCGCTTAGCGCATTGGCCCGCGATAATATAGGTTGGCTAATTGTAGACGAGCCAGACGCCTATCTTGATCCCACCCGTCGCCAGTTTCTCGGCCGTCTCTTCAAAGAGGTCGCAGCCCGAGGAAAGGGCATAATAATTGCCACTCACCGTCCCAAGGAGTATCCAACTGCCGTCGAAGTCAGTCTCGATAGGAACACTATCCAATGAACCAACACAGATCATGGTCTACGTGGCCGTTACGATGGCGCCTTTCATACGTTATGCTTTTTTTCGCACTTTCCTTTTTGCCCTTGTTCTTTCGACACAGCATCGTAATATATGCTGGTCTGCTTTCGTTTCCCTTGATCGCAACTTGCTTTGCAGTCCGGGCATTTCGGATAAATCGTTTTGACCTCTTCGTGCTTCTGATGAACCTCTTGACCGTTTTCTACCTTTTTCTATATGTCATTCTTTCAAAGCATCCTCTTCCTTCAGCCACACCTCTCATCATTTATTTCCCCAATACGCTTCTCTTTCTTGCCACTGCAAAACTAGCACTACTAGGCATTTCGGTCGAAGAGTGGCTTTTCGTGTTACAACGCCTGCCTCTTCTCAACCGACCTCTTGTTACAATCGCTCTCACATTATCGACAGCCTTTGCGTCAGGGGCCGTCACACTGACAAGCGCTTGGCGGAACCGTGCACTCTCGCTCCCAAGAATGTGGATGGAGCTACCAGACGAGAAGGCATTTCTCGTAAGCGAAACGACACGCGCGCATTTGACCAACTTAAAGGATAAAGCAGAAGAAGGCCTGGGCATCTTTGCGCGGATGTCCGTTTTCTTGGTAGCACTGTTGCGCAATCTACGCGATTGTAATACGAAAGAGGCGTCTGTTGCGGCGACTGACACGGCGTTAGGAATATCTTCGCTATACTCAAGTGATATGTTTAGACAGTTTTACCTCAATACTGTTGACACTCATCCCATAAGCCCAGAGTGGGCAGCTTTACTCGAGCGGCGCCTGATGTCCGGTATGACAATAGCTGATGTGGGTGCGGGGACTGGCCGCCTTATGGTGTTGTTGTCTCGACTCTGTAAGCACGTTGACGCCATTGAGCCAAATCCTCAGTTCTACGCAATGCTTCAGGCGAGACTTAATGCACAGAGAGACTCCTCCGTCACGCTCATAAATGGCCGCTTTCCATGCCAATCCGTAAGTCATCGTTATGATGCCATCATCCTGCATCAAAATACGATTCTAGAACTGATAGATGAACTCGGATTAGATGTCCTGTGGAGTCAGTTGTTTGTCTCCCTTAACACGCCTGGAATCGTCATCTTTGACTATCCCGCCTCGATCCTCAGTCTCGACACTGAGACAGTGATGCGAATTTGTGAGAAGCTAGAACTCAATGGTCGCCTTTACGACTATCACTATCGATACCTTGGTGAGGCCCAAGGGTTTCAGCTACTGCGAGGCGTTTTCAGATGCCATGATCAAGACGGCGTGCGATTTACACACGAGTTTACATTGAGGCTTCGCGCTCATGCTTCAACCATAATATTACAATCGGCAAATAACAAGGGTTTTACGACTCTTGAGAAAGTGCCAACTTCTATGAACACGTTGTATCCAGGGGGGAGTGAAATATATGTCCTCGGTCGAGCCTAAAATTGAACTCGATACTGCACAAACGCAGAATGACCTGTTTCTTTTTCTTTTGATGAACTCACTAGGCGTTTTAATTTTTGTCTGTCTGATGTTTGCCCCTGTCACTGAAATTGTCACTCGATTTGTACACTACAATACACGGTTTTATCTTGTTGTCTTGATTCCTGTTCTTCTAACGGATTCGATTCCTTTATTTCGGTTGTTCAGCAAAAAGGAGGTCATTCCGACAGGTGAATTGTTCCAAGGCACTCCTGGACCCAAATTGATTCTCCTCTATACCTTTGCTATCGTGATATTGACTGGTGGGCTCGAGAAGTCGCCGTTAGCTCCGCTAATTGTGATCGTTCCCCTGTTGACCCGTCCGATCGTTTCATCAGAACAGCGAAGTCGTGTGCTTGTCTTTGCTGGTTGTGGCCTCATACTCATCTACATTTGCAGCCTGCATTGGTTGTTTTGCGTTGCAAAAGAGTATCCATTGGATGGTGGATGGAGCTATGCCGGGAGGTTTAATGCCCTCGTCGTGGGTGCAGTGATGGCTTTTGGTCTCGTGGTGGATGGCTTTTCTTTAAGACGCTTTGCCCATTAGGGCTTAGGAAACCGACTGATGATCACTCCTATGAAACCGGGGACGCCACCATATTTCGACTGGTGCAATATCCGAACTATGGGTCATCCCGGCTGGGAATAGGGTGGCGTCCGCTCTTAAGCCATCACAGCCATGCTCCGATCCGGGAACGCGGCTTATTTCGACTACCCGCGCAGGATTCGTGCATTTCCCCACATTATCATTTTGAAATTGTTAGAATTTCTAGAGTGTATTACATGGACAACCAGTTAGAGGATGTGGTCGTCACCACATTCGTTTTCCAGGAGAACCTCCATGCCTTACAAGCTTGCCATCACTGTAGCCGGCGCCGTTTCTCTTGGCGCCTACGAAGCTGGAGTCTTATACGAAATCATCGATGCGATCTCCCAGCACAACCAGGATCCGGCCACCCCACCGGCGGACCAAGTCGTCATCGACGTGCTGACGGGCGCATCGGCTGGAGGCATGAGCGCCGCTCTGCTGGCGCAGAAGCTGCTTTTCGAAAAGGATTCCCTGGCGGGACCTTACACCAACATGCTATACCGTGCCTGGGTGCAGGATCTCGACCTCCAGCCATTGCTGGCTCTCAAACCGGCGGAGGACCCGACTCACTCGATTCTTTCTTCCGACTACGTTGACACGCTTTCGAAGAAATACCTCACCCAGCGCTATTCCACACACGTCCCGCCGACGCCCGATCCGCATCCGGCAACGTCGGGTGTGATCCGGCTGGGCCTGGCCCTGTCCAATCTGAACGGAGTCGATTACACATATCCAGTGAGACCAGACCCCAAGGGCCAGTTCACGTACACGGAATTTCAGGACGAGCTCACGGCCAAGATCGACAAATACGCCGACAATGTTGACTTCTGGGAGCCACTCCGCAAGGCTGCTGTGTCGTGCGGCGCTTTTCCATTTGCCTTCCGCGTCAAGGATCTGGTCCGCTCCAGGGAAGACTACGATTCTCCGAACATCGTATTTCCCTTGCCGTTTGAAACCTTCACCTACACCGACGGAGGCGTCTTCCAGAACCAACCACTGGGATTGGCCAAGAACCTTGTTGATCTTGAAGACCCTCAACACATCGATGCCGAACGGCGGTACTATCTTTTTATTGCGCCTCACGTGAAAGGCTCGTCCGCATCCAACGACTTCAACGAACACAACGCCGACTTCAAAGCCCTTGCCGGGCAGCTCGTGAATGCCGTCTACGGGCAGGCCGGATTTCAGGATTGGATCCAGGCAGAAGAAATCAACAGGCAAATTGAACTACTCGACCAGCGCGCCGCGGCGCTTCAGCGCTTGCTGGCGTCCGGTGAGATCGCATCGGATCCACTGGCGGCAGCATCCGGAGCGCTGCTCCCGCTGATGTTTGCGGGACGCACAGAGGGTCAAGAATCCCTTGCTGCCGCTCAAGAGCGGCTCACGCAGCAATATCACGAGGGATACGATGCCCTCGCGCTGGCAAAAAGCGAATCGGTGGCGAAGGTCTGGGTCGATTCCATTCTCACTCTCGAAACTGCGGCAAACCTCGGCGAACGCGACGTCATGACCATCTACGGCATCACGGCCAGCGCTGCCGAACTGGCCGGGGCCGAACTGCAGGCGTTTGTTGGTTTCTTTAAACAAGACTACCGCGACCACGATTACGATGTGGGCCGAATCAAGGCACAGGCGTTTCTAAGAAATCTCGGCGATGCCGGGATGCGCAAACCAGATGACCTGCCGCCGCTGCTCTATACGCCTAAACCATTCCGGAATCCGGCGAACCCGATCGATCACAGCCTCGATGGACTTAAAATGCAAGAAGTGCCGAAGGACCTCCGGGAGGCCATGCTGGCGCGACTCAAAGATCGCGCCGACGACATCCTGCAGGAGGCGGGCCTGAACATAATCGAACGGGACGCGGTCAAGCTATTCCTGATCGACAAGCAACTAAAGAAGCTGCTTGCGCTTTAGTACCTGACCGCAGATCGGAAATCCACAGCACCGGCGGTCATAGACCGCCGGTACCTGGCACGTCAGTGAGGGTTCTGGGTAGCGGAAAGTGTCTAGCGACCGGCCTGCATTTCCAACGGCGCCGGCAGCGCAGCCGGCAACATGAAGTTAATCTGATGTTCGCTGCCTTGGCTGGTCAGCTTCACGCCCAGCGAGGAGGCGCGCGACGCCGTCCCCGCAGCCCTTTGGATCAAGGCGTCGAAGACCGCGAAGACGGAGTTGTCTCCCATGCTGGGTTCGTCGAAGGCTTTCAGCACGTCACCAAAGGACTTCAGGGCCTTGCTGAAGTCCTTCAGCTTGATCCCGCTGGTATCGCGCAGCACGTTTCGGAGATCACCGAAGGATTTGATCATTTGACGCTCAATCATGAAGAGCCCGGCCACCAGCGTGCGATTGAACTGGCTATTCGAGACCGGACCCGGCAGGACGTGGGGAATCGGTGAACTCACGCGGACGATGCCGGCGGCGAGGGCGTCACCGAGAATCGAGTCGGCGTCGACGAAGTTGGGCC
>JBEKYG010000331.1:0-6180 GCA_049511215.1 Acidobacteriota bacterium
CGCCCAGCGAATTGTGGAGAAACTGTGCCTGCACGGCCACCAGGCGTTTTTCGCCGGCGGGTGGGTCAGGGACTTTCTGCTGCGCAGAAAACCAGAGGACATCGACATCGCAACCTCCGCTCTTCCCCAGGAAGTGCTCGCCATTTTTCCACATGCCACGCCGATCGGCGCTCAGTTCGGGGTGGTGCAGGTGCGCCTATACGGCCGCGCCTATGATGTCGCATCCTTCCGAAGTGAGGGCCCTTACTTGGACGGCCGGCATCCCTCGACCGTGAGTTTCTCGGGACCCAGGCAGGATGCGCTGCGTCGGGACTTTACCATCAACGGGATGTTCTATGACCCGATGGCAAATCGCGTCATTGACTATGTCCGCGGCGGGGCCGACATCCGAAGAGGCGTCTTGCGCACGATCGGCAAGCCTCTGGAGAGATTCCGTGAAGACAAGCTCCGTATGCTGCGGGCCGTGCGCTTTTCGTGCGGCCTGAGTTTCAGGATTGCACCGGAGACTTACGAAGCCATTCGACGAATGGCGCCATTCATCCTGGAGGTCAGCTGGGAACGAATCCGGGATGAATTGCTGAAGATTCTCACCGGCCCGCTACCCGGCCTCGGGCTCAGCCTGTTGCATGAATCCGGCCTCCTGACCCACATCTTACCCGAAGTGGAAGCCATGCGCGGCGTACCACAACCGCCGGAGTTTCACCCCGAAGGCGACGTGTTCGTTCATACCCGACGTGCTCTTGAGTTACTGCATAACCCATCTGCGGTCCTGGCCCTCGCCGCCTTGCTTCACGATGTCGGCAAACCCGCAACCTTCGCGGTAAAGGAGCGGATACGCTTTGACGGGCACGTCGAGGTCGGGGCCCGGACCGCCGAGGAGATCTGCCGGCGCCTGCGCATGTCTAATGAAGATACGGAGCTAGTCGTCGCATTGGTCAAGGACCATCTTCATTTCATGAACATTCACGCAATGCGACCCAGCACGCTGAAGAGATTTCTGCGCAGGCCCAACTGTGAAGACCACCTCGAGCTGCATCGCGTCGACTGCCTGAGCAGCCACGGCAGCCTTGACAGCTACTGGTTCGCCCGAGAGAAATATGAAGAGCTGAAGCGGGAGCCCCCTCCGCCGCCCCGGCTTGTCTCCGGCGATGACCTGATCGACATGGGGTATTCGCCAGGACCGGTTTTCCGACAGATCTTGGAAGCAGTGGAAGATCTGCAGTCGGAGACTCCTCAGCTGAGCCGCGAGCAGGCTCTGGAACATGTGCGCCAAACGTTCCCATTGGCGAAGCGACCGGCTTAGGGTAAAAACAGGCCTCGCGGACCTCGGGAATCACGAGAAACCTGAGAGAACTCCATCGAGGTCCTTGGAGTCTTTGACTTTTGCACTAATGAAACTACATGACTGAAGCGGATCCGTTCGATATTCAAAGCCAGGTGGGAGTATCAACCGAAGGAGCCCGCCGCCTTCGCAGAGGGCACCTGTGGGTCTATGAAGGTGATATCGCCGATGCGCCCGCGTCACCGGCGCCCATCGTGAGGGTGCGTGATTCCGGCCATAACACTCTTGGGTTTGCGTTTTACAGCCCTCGCTCCCAGATTCGGCTGCGCCTCTTATCCCAAGACATCCAGTCTCCCACAGTTGGGCTGATCCGCGATCGGCTCCGCCTCTCCATCCAACGCCGCCGCGAACGCCTGCAGCCGGAGGCGGCGTGCCGCCTTGTTTTCGGGGAGGCGGATCTGCTGCCGTCCGTGGTTGTGGACCGCTATGGCGATTACCTCGTATTGCAGACCCTTTCCAGCGGCGCAGATGCGCTCAGGAGCCTGTTGGTTGATATTTTGCGCGAGCTGCAAAATCCCGTCGGTGTGCTCGAACGGAATGATGTCAAGGCGCGTAGGCTCGAGGGGCTGGAAGAACGCAGCGGCGTCCTCTGGGGAGAGGTTCCCGCACAGGTTCAGATTTCGGAAGGAGGGGTTCGCTTCTGGGTCGACCTCATTCACGGCCAGAAAACGGGCTTTTTCCTTGATCAGACGGACAACCGGATCGCCGCCCGCGCGCACGCGTTCGGCCGTTGCCTCGATTGCTTTACCAATTCGGGCGCGTTCGCCCTTCACTTCGCGCCGCGGTGCGCATCCGTCGTCGGTGTGGATGCATCCGCCCAAGCCCTGGCACAAGCCCGGCGCAATGCGGAACTCAATGGACTGACAAATGTTGAGTTCCAGGAGGCCAATGTCTTCGATTATCTGCGGGAGCGGGAAAAAGCCGGCGACAGGTTCAACACCGTTTGCCTCGATCCTCCTGCTTTCGCCAAGAATCGAGGCGCCCTTCCCGCTGCCCGCGGGGGTTATAAAGAGATCAATCTCCGCGCGATTAAGCTGATGGAGCCGGGTGGAATTCTGGTCACCTCGAGCTGTTCCTACCACCTGTCCGAAGGTGAATTCTTCGAGTTGCTGCGTCAAGCAGCACAGGACGCGCATCGTCACGTGCAGGTGTTGGAACGGCGCGGGCAAGGCACAGATCACCCCGTGTTGCTCGGAATGCCTGAGACGCATTATCTAAAGTGCTTCATCCTCCGGGTGCTCTGAGCCCCACAGAGTGAGGGCCATTACTTCACCGGAGCTGCCTTCGCCGCCTCTTCCGGAGTTGCATCCTTGGCGCAACGGCATCCGAAGTCAGCCAGGTAACTCGGCGGAGAGAACGTTCGAACCCAGAGACCAAGAACCTTGGCGCCACTATAGCGGGAGCTCAAGCCTCGGATCACGCGATACCCTGCGTTGTACTCCTGCGCGCCGGCGTTCGGGTTCCCCTTGTACGGCTTGTACATGTTTGAAGTCCACTCCTGTACATTGCCGAACATGTCATGCACACCAAAGGGGCTCACATCTTGGTCAAACTTCCCGACGTCCACAGGAATGTGGAATCCGGCTTCAGCCGTGTTGGTCTTGCTGGTATCCCAGTCATTGCCCCACGGATAGCGGCTTCCATTGGGCCCTCGGGCCGCGGCTTCCCATTCATCTTCTGTCGGAAGTCGCATCCCCATCCCTTTGCAAAACGCATCGGCATCTTTCCAGGTGATGTAGGTGACCGGGTTGTACGCCTTTCCAGTGGAGAAAAATGTCCTCCAGGTCTTTCCTTCGGATTCGCCTTCGGGTACGTACCCAGTCTTGAGCGAAAAATCCAAGTACTCCTTGCCCGTTACTTCGTATTTGCCGATCCAGAAAGCAGGCAGCTTTACCTTGTGTTCGGGATAAGCATTCGTTTTTTCCTTCTTGTTCTCGGGACTCGGTTCATTGGTGCCGATCGTGTATTCGCCCGCCGGGATGAGCACCATCTCGCCCGGAACAACCTTCGGTATCTGCACAGCTGCCGCCGGCTGTGCCGTAGGCTGTGCCTCTTGCTTCTTCCCACATGCCCCCAGCGCAAGCGCCGCTAATATGAGTGCGAGGGCGTAAGTAGTTTTTTTGATCATGACATCTCCTTGTAAGTTCCCTGCTTGTCGGTGTGAGAACGGGCGATTATATACGCGGTGCTGCAAGCCAGTCAATTCGAGAAAAATGTCGGCTGCAATTCAGGCCGTGCGGGAAAACTCAGCCACGAACCTCGCGAAGAACACGGCGCAGCCTAGCTGCAGTCAGGAAGCTTTCATCGCAGATGCGCACAGACAAAACTGAGCAACCGCACATGAGCTAGGAGCCCGTCCGAGAATTAGGAGGGGTCGCGCGCATGGGGCTTGCGGGGCGAGATCAAGGCGCGAGGAGGAAGCGCTGTCGGTGCACATCGTGGACGACGAGCAACGCAGAGATCGCCCGGCAACCCCCATGCGCCCTTCGGGTTCCGGCGGCGCGGGGCATCTGCGGCGTTGGCGCTCCTCGACGATGTACCGAGACATCGCCTGCGTCGCGCCGCCTTGCATCTGCCCCCGCGGCGCTCGGAACGCGGCCCCTCCTAATTTTCGGATGGGCTCCTAGGATCAACGCAGATATCATTGATGATCCATCTGCGTTGATCGGCGGTCATCAGCGGTTGCATCAATACGCGTACATCAGGGTTTTTCGAGCCCGCGCAGGGACAATGAAAAACTCTCCCCAGCCGGCGACGGAATTGCGGGTAGGTAGTGAAAATAGGGAGACGGATCCCTCACCGGGCACGAAACGGACCGAGAACCGCAGTGGCCCGGGGAACCACCCGGATTTGAATCGATTCGTTTGACGTCTTCAAAGTTTCCATTCCTGCACGCTCCAACGTTCAAGATTGTTGCATTTGAAGCAGGCTGCCGATATCATGCCACTCCGAAGCCGTCATCATCGCCTGGTCGCCCGGGTTGATCCGCTGAGGTTTGATTTGGCAGACACTCGCGCAAAGCTACGTTCCGATCTCGAGATTCGTTCGGAGACCCTCGATCCGCATTCCGCCGTCATAGTCAAGGATCCCCTTACGCAACGGTTTTATCGCTTCACGTGGGTGCAGGCGACAGTGCTGGCCAGTCTTGACGGACTGCACGATCCCAAGACGGCCGCCGCGGCAGCGTCGGAGCAGTGCCAAGTCAAGGTAGAGCAAGGTCAGGTCGAGGATTTCATCAGCAAGCTTCAGGGCTTGCTCCTGCTGGACAATGAATTCTCCTGGTCCAGGCTTGAAAAACTGGCAAGGCGCCGGCACCATTTCCTCGATAGCCTGCTATCGATCAAAATCCATGCATATAATCCTGACTCGCTGCTGACGCGCTGGGAGAGACGGTACGGCCGTTTTTTCTTCGGCACGGCGTTTCAGGTGGCGGCATGGACGTCCATCGCCGGCGGCGCAATCCTCTCCATCGTGAATTGGAACCAGCTCTTTCTCTCCTTGCCGCAAATATTCACACTCTATTCTATTCCGCTGATCCTGATTGTCGCCTTTGCAGTAATGACCATCCACGAGTTCGGGCACGCGCTGACACTCAAGCATTTCGGCGGCAAAGTGGAGGAGATGGGCTTGCTGGTCCTCTATCTAATCCCGGGCTTTTATTGTAACGTCAGCGACGCCTGGCTACTCAAGAAGCGCGAGAGGATGCTGGTGTCCATCGCGGGAGGATTCATCCAGCTTTTTCTCTGGTCATGGGCCACCATCGCTTGGAGACTGCTGTCGCCGGATACGCTCGGCAGCCGAATGTGCCTGATTGCGATCGCCTTTTCAGGCATCCAGACCCTGTTGAATTTCAATCCACTCATACGATTGGACGGTTACTACCTGCTGAGCGATTATCTGGAAGTACCCAACTTAAGGCAGAAAGCCTTCGGTTATCTGAAACGCAAGCTGAACTTCTGGTTGACCGGGGTGAGCCGCCGCGGCGCCTCATCGACTACGCGCGAGACGCGCATTTTCGTGCTATATGGGCTCTCCTCATTTGCCTTTTCAGCGGGATTGCTCTTGTTCGTGCTTGGGCGGCTGGGGACCTGGATGGTGAGTGAATACGGGAGGTGGGGCATCTTACTATTCTCGGCAATTTGCCTGATGGTCGTTCCCATCACCGGCAAGGAGAATGTGGCAGCCACGGGTAAGATGGTGAGCGGCGTGGGGAAAAGGATCCGGAAGGCACCCTACCTGCTGATCGCGGTGGCGATTATCCTGGCCGCAGGGTTTCTGCCCTGGGAACTCAAAGTCACCGGGGAGTTTACCATCCTGCCTAACTCAACCGTGGCCGTCAATCCGCAGATAGAAGGTACCCTGAAGTCGATTTACGTAGATGAGGGAAGTCAGGTCAAGAAAGGTGACGTTCTGGCCGAGATCCAAAACCTGGATCTGAACAACACCTACGAGGAGACACGAGGGGAACTCGCGTCCAGCAGGGCTTCCTTGAGCCTGCTAAAGGCCGGAAGCCGGCCGGAGGAAATCGAACGGGCCCGGAACGTGGTCGAGACTAAGAAGACCGACCTGGAGAATGCCGAGCGGGTAGAGCAGGAGCGTGGGATGCTCCAGGACACCATGGCAAAAAAGGAGGCTGAGCTCCAAAACGCTCGGAGCAATTACGAGCGGTCAAAAGCGCTCTTTGACCAGGGATTGATCGCGAGGAACGATATGGAGCGCGACCAGACCACATATGCGGTTGCTCAGAAAACGCTTGCCGAGGCGCTTGGGCAGCTAAAGGTTCTGGAAGAACGGACAGACAGAGATAGGCAGATCAAGACCAAGGGGCTCGCCGAGGC
>JBEKYG010000332.1:0-9468 GCA_049511215.1 Acidobacteriota bacterium
AGTTCCTTCTTCTCAGCCGGGGCGAGGACAAAACCGGAGGACGCGCGAAGCGGGCGATACTGGTTGACGCCTTTGAAGCACTCCTTGGCGCCATTTATATTGACGGTGGCGTTGAGGCAGCCGCCGGCTTTATTGAGCAGCAGCTAGGAGCGCTGGTCCACTCTTTGGATCTTCATCAGTTGACTTACGGTGACTTTAAGTCCGCCTTGCAGGAACAGCTTCACAATAGGGGCAGAACGGAACCGCTGTATCGGGTCGTCGACGAAATCGGTCCCGATCACCGCAAGGTTTTCGTTGTTGAGGTCGTGGTCGACAAGGCCGTGGTTGCGCGCTCTTCGGGGCGGACAAAGAAGGAGGCGCAGCAGGAGGCCGCGCGGATGGCTCTCATAAACCTCAAAAAAGTACTGAGTACTGGGTAGGCAAGAGCACGTTCGCTCCCTGCCGCCATCGAAGCCGACGGCAGCTGTGCGCCAGCGCAGGTTTCCCAGAACGGGATGAGGGGCTCTGTTTCCGGGTATGCCGTTACCCCGACCCCTACGTCGATCCATTGCCTGCCAGCTTCCCCGAACGCCGTATCTTGGGAGTTTGAATCCAGATCACTTGTCCGATATGCCGACGATAGGTCCGGAATGCCGCAGTCTTCTCGAGCTCAGCCGATCACGAACGGGATTGTAAGTCGAACCCATTATGGTGGCATTTCACACGGTCATCGTGCAGGGGCCTTGATCAATGCAGATCCCACTCGGTCACTTGCGAAATCGTAGATGATGATTTTCAGGTAGCTCGTTGAGGTCGACCGCCCATCTGGTCACGCATTGGCATCGTTTGGGATCCCGCCTGAAGCAAACCGAAAAGTAATCCATTAAATATCAATGAGGTAAGTCCAAGAGGTGCCATATTTCCATCCTCCGGCGGGAACACACTGAGCCTGAAAAGCGAGCTCTATCGTGTCCCTTATCAGAAGCTCCTCCTGGAGCAATTCATCGAAGATCAGAGTCTTACTCTACAGACGCCGATGGTAGGCTAGAGGTTCATGTGATGGTCAGCGCAAATTGCATCTTTCATGTTTGGGTGTTTAGATGCATTCCGTTCAGCCCATCTGGCCGTATTGCGCGCTTACCGTAGAAGTGAAATCCCCGACATGCCCGCGAAGTCCCGTTCGCGTCAATAACCCTTCACACATCATCCAGCCCGAATAGGCCGTTTACGGCGTGGCGGACGTTGTTGGGTGCGCTATTGACCCGATGGCCGTTTGTGTGCTGGAGCAGATAAAGGAGAATGAATCGCAGCCAGAATTCTCATGCGGCCGCCACAGCGGTCGCACTGCAAAACATCAATGGTGAGAACCTGATGCATCAGTTGAGCCCACGTGTAGTTCCGAGAGCGAACGGACCTGGATTGCGCGCGCCTGCAACCCTCGCGGCCGGAGCGCAGCGGCGCTTCGATGGGAGGGTCGACACTCGACTGGCGGGCGTTTCGGTTCGCGCTTTGCACCATTGCGATCCCCCTGGGTTTGCTGAAGCCGCCGCGAACCGCTGCTGGATACCACCTATATGGCACGCGGGACCTGGAGCGCCTGGAGCAGATCATCGCGCTGAGATTTCTCGGAATTCCATTGAAAAAGATAAGGAAGCTGCTTGAACGGGATGCGCCGGAATTGGCCGGAACTTTGCGCGCCCAGCGCAAGGTGTTCGAGCAAAAGCGCAGACTCCTTGACAGCGCCATCAGTGCCATTCGTGAAGCACAAGGCATCGCGGTCAACTTCGCTCTTGCTTGGCGCGAGCTGCCTGCAAGGCAGGATGGTCCCTTTCCACATTCTGGAGGCGGGAGCGTACGGCGCCCGCATCGGCTGCTTGCGGCGCACATTTGAGATAGTTTCGCAGCTCTTGCACCTCGCCGGCAAAGTCCTTCTTCCGGTCGAGGATGTTCGCCAGGACCAAGTGCGTTTGCGGGAATTGGTGCATCGAGTCAATTCGCTCCAACCTGCGTGCGCTTGTCTCGGCCGCGTCCAAATTGTTCAGATTGTAATTTGCCACCGCGTTGAAATAATAACCCTCCGGGAAGTCAATTGGGTTGAGCTCCAGAGCGTGGCCGCTGAGATCCGCGGCCGCCTGCCATTTTGACTCCATCGCGGCAAGGCGCGCAAGTTCGATATCGGGACTCATGAAATTCGCGTCCGCTTGCATCGCTTTCGCGAAGGCATTGCGTGCGTCGTCGGCACGGCGGGATTGCCCGTAAACCTGTCCCAGCCGAAGCCATGCATCCGCATAATTGGGATAGAGCGCGAGTGCCTCCCTCAAGTTTTTCTCGGCTTCATCCAGTTTATTCTTCCGAATTGCTGTTTCCGCCCTCGCAAGCGCCTTTTTCGCCCCTCCCGGCGCGGCCAAGCTTGTCACGCTCACCAGGGTCCCTTGGACCTTCTCAGCGGGGTACAGGAAGATGGTCCCCACATTGATGTATCCTGCCTCCTCCCTCATACCAAAACTCAAAAGGATCATGCTCGACCGATAGCCCCCCAGCAGGGCACTCAAGTCACAACCGTTGACCGCCTGGGAAAGGTTCCATGCTATAGTGGAGCGGCTCATAGGGAACTCCCACTGAATCCCCGGCCCGGTCGAGCCAGCGTCCGGTATGACGTTGTCATTCGCACCGAGCTGAAATCCAAAACTTCCATTCGAAGACACATTGGCTTCCTTGGTCCTCCTGCCGCCACAGGAGCGTTGGATGACTACACCCGCTGGAAGGGCATTCCCGTCACCCATGACGACGGTCCCGAAAATATAGATGGACGGGAGCCCATTCAATCGCGCGGCATTTTCCATGCCTAAGCCCGGTCGGCTACTCTTGTCCGTGGTGGTGTTATCGGTGCCGCTCGTATTGGCGTTGCTGCTGGCGCCGCTTATGGGGCCGCTGCTCGTTTGGCCGCTCTGCTGCGCCGAAGCAATCGGAACAAGGATTGAGAACGACAAACTCAGAAGAACGTTTCGGAGGGCTACCTTGAATGTCATAAGAAACCTCCCACTCAGCCGGCGGGACTGGCCCACTGCCAACCTGCCCCGGCCAGGAGGGATGTTTTGCCGAGCGGAAGGCTCCCGCAAGCAGGAAAGGCGTAATAGCCGCGTTGGATCCCGTAATGCGCCTGATTCCGACTACCCGCCAGTCACTCCTGCCTCGATCAATTTGAGAATTTGTTCTACCCGAACGTGAGTCCCTGCGGTTAGCTTGAATGCACTTCGCGAATCTGATCGAGGCGATCTGGAGCAATACTGGATCATCCTAAGGTTCTAAGCTGCTTGAACGATACTACAATTCCCCTCACGCGCCCAATGAAATATACAGGTCACCAGGGTTCAAAGGCAGTTGGGAGGGAACTTCTCGAAGCGCCCCACCTGCACGGGAAAAGCCACAGTTTGACCCGGTCACTTTGCGAACCCGCGCCCCTGGCTTTCGTGGAAGGGGACACAGGATTGGTGATCCTGTGCTCTCCAAGAGGGGTGTTCGCACAGGTCTTTAGCTGGATTCAAATCTGCAATTTTCATTGGCAGCGGGATCCCGTGTGCTCTGTCCCAACCTCGTGGAACATTACCTCCCCGAACGCCGTTTCTTGGGAGCTTGCCTGTTTCTGGTGGCCGACTCACCCGCGCAAGTGCTGCGAATTCAGCTATCCAGGGACACGCTGGCCGACTATATGACAGCAAATTCGAGTCGTTCTCATTGCACTGCGCAAATTGCCTGTGGAGGAATTCTCCAGGATCAGCAAGACCATCTCGCACTACCGGATCATTGAAAAGCTCGGCCCATGTGTAGTTCACGAGTGACGCAGCCACGGCTAACGTTTGGAGATGCCGTATTTCGCATCGACCTGGTTAAAAAACTGCTCCATATCGAAAAGTGCGGTCCGACGGATGTATGCGCGGAAGCTTGCAGCGCGTTCCTTCATTCCGTTCTTGATGTACAACTCATAGAGATCGCGCGGCGGACCGGAGAAAAACACCTGCGCTTTCTCCCGCGCCTCGAATTGCCTGTCGAATCGGCCCGATTGCAGGACCTCCGTACGCTGGGTTTACAGATAGTTCAGCAGGATGGACCAGCTTTCTGCGTGGGGAATGGTTCCTCCCCAGAACCTGCGCCGAGGTAGAATTCTACCAGAGCATCTTCCGAGCCGTCATGTCCCGAGCGGGAAGACGACACAGGACTATCCCGGAATGTGGCAGGACACCCCAACTACGAGCCTGACGGCCCATAGGTCGCAAGGCGCAACGAGGCAGACAACATTCCTAATCCGGGAGGTGCTTATCCTTCTATTTACTAGTCAGCTGGTTCCCGAACTGGCGAATAGTGCACATTCTGCTTATCCAGCAGGTATATACTCGAGCATAGCGGGAGGCATATCAGCTCTGCAAGAAGCGATTGATGCCGTCCGGTGGGTCTGTCGATTTCCGGGTTGTGGTGAAACGTTGTCAGGATCAGAGATCGCATGTCGGGATCCGGCTTGAACCTTTTTTGGCCATGGCACCAGCAGGTAAATATATCGCATCGGGAGGTAAGGTCATGAGTTTATCCCGAGGACTTCCCCTCTGCTTGTGCCTTGCCCGCTTTTTGGCATCCAGCTCGTACGGGCAAACCGTCGCCCCCGTGGGTGATCCGGCAAGGGAGCTGAAGCGAACAGCTTATCGATTGCACATCAGCGCCGACCGTCTGAAGAATGCTCGCGAAGCATTGAGGCAAGCGACCGATCTCGCCAGGCATAGTAAGGATTCACGGGCATTTGATCAGATTGGTCAAGACTGGGTGCTCATCGATAAGGACAAAGCAACCGACGCGCTCGAAGATCTGTACGGCTCTCTGAAAACGACGGCGCGCAACGCTCCGGACGTCGGGACCTACGCGCAATGCCAACGCGCGGCATCATTTATGCTCTTGGAGTTAGCGGCGCTGGATTCGGGCAAGGCACAGAACCTATGGCGGATGTGGCCAGATTCTCCGGCCGCGCTGGGCGCGAGTGCGTCAAACATACGCGAGCAGCTTTCCGACCAGTTTGAGAAAGCGCTCACAACCAGAATGTCAAGCCCTGGCATGATCTATAGAGAAGATTTGACGACGTTGAGCCAGCAGGCTGCAAAGGGTGACTACATCGCAGCCGGCGCTCTGGTGATGCAGCTATACCAGACCGGCAACCGTGCCGAAGCTCTCAAGGTTGTGGATCAGGCAACGGCAAACTTCAGACAAGGGTCGCGATATCCGCAAGCGATTTCGAACTATTTTCAATTCGTTCGCAACCTGAGGTGGGTCGATAGCGGCACTTATCTGGTGGCTTTGCATGCTTTGCTGGCCGCTCTGAATAATGATGCCAATCCGGGTGCGGGTGGCACGTTGACTGTGGGGAATCAAACCATTCAGCTCACGGCCGATGTCTGAGGAACAAAGGCTCGAGGCTTTGCTGCGCATCGTGCAGACTATATTGCGGTCTTATTATCAATATTGACAGGCAGGATGTATTGATCTACGCGCTCTGAGTATAACCAGGGCCGGCTTGGGGGCCATCTTCAGTTCGATCGGATTTTATATTTGTTCGCAAAGCCGAGGCAAGACGCCGCGCAGCAGCTCGGATCAAGCGCGTAACTAGACACCAAATGATGCGGGTCGATGTCGTAGAAATACCTGGCTGACAGCGGTTCTGACTACTGCGGATGAGGACAAGACGCAGGAGGAGTGGGTTTTGACCAGGGTCAAGACCCAAATAGAGCAGAAGCTCCTTGGGTATAACGGAGGGGTGGCCCTCCCAGTCTGACCAGCCTGGCCGGAGGGAGAAACATTGCCGATAACTGGAAGGTCTTTTAGGCGCGCTGCGAAAATACCGAGCGTGTGGCAGAGTTGCGGGTTGATCCTGTGGAGCGCCGTACTTGGGCTGACGCAGCAGCCAGTGCCGGATCCGGCGAGCTATAAACCCTCCGTCGACGAGGAAACTGCGCGGCTTGAAAAGCAATGGCTGCAGGCGAACGATCCACGGCTCGTTTCCTGGGGCGCTTATCTCGTAGCGAAAGACTCACGCCGCGAACTGATTCCCGACTTGATCGAGCAAATGGATCTCTCACGGATCGATCCCGCAGCGACCGGCCCCCATCGGGGTCTCACGGGAAGAACAGCCGCGTTGGCGGCGGTGTTGGACGCTCTCATCCGGCTCGAAGCGCAGGTGCCCCCCGATCGCCTCATGAAACTGCACGGCCCTGATTTCGCCGCTCAAAGACTGATCCTTCTTGCGAGATCTCCCGCCAACACCTCCGCCCTAAAGGAAATTCTCGAGTCTTCGGAAGGAGTAATCACGGTGACGTGGATGGTGGCCGCCGATCTGCTCGCGGCTCATCCGCCTCCCGGTTTCACCAACTCGATAGTGGAACGCTTCCTGCCTAACGCCACCATTCATGTGACAGATGGAAAGACGACAGAGAATTGGGGGCCGCGAGGCGGCGGTTGCTCTTGCGATTTCGGCCCACCATCCCCTGTGGACCAAAGCTGACCAAAGGTTCGCTTTTACGGCTTGAGCCTCGAAGGCGGGACTCTTTTCGCGCCCGGCGTTCACGCGGGCTACTACTTGACTACTGAGGAGGGCCACAGTCCTCCGGCGCTCGCCAGCAGCGCCTGCATTGCACCCGGCCGCGAGGAAGAGATGCTTCAGGGCCTTCTGGCATCGTTGGCGCAGATGACTCCGAATGAGTTTCCGCTGCATCATGATGCTAATGTAGAAATCCGCTACCAAAGCCCGGCTTCGTACGGGCAGCAACTGCGGACCATTCTCAATGGCCTGGACAGCGATTTCGAGCGCGTAGTGTCGGCCTATCTCCGCCGAGGATTTCTAGCGCCGGCGGAGGCCGAGCGCCTCAAGTTGCCGGTTTGGATTGTCGATGAGCGGCAGGGCCAGCCCGCTCGTCCGCTGCCGAGACCTCCCGTGTTTCGTTGGCTCAAGGTCGGATACTAAGCAGGATGATTCCGCCAATCGCTCATTTGCATCCAAGTGCCATTCAATACCCATAGGCGTCCGCCGCAAGCGACAGCGCCTTTCTTCTAACCGCGTTGGGGAGATTGCGGAGCCACTTGGATCAATAATGCGCTGCCCGTAGAAGTGAAATCCCCGACACTGTCCCGAAGTCCTGATATCGGAAGCTGAAGAACGATCCTCAGGCGGGCTCGCTGGGCCGCAAAGGCAGCTTATTTCGACGATCCGTCAAAACCTGCAGTTCAGGCGCAAACCAGCCTTCGTTATTGCTTCTGGCGAGAGATCTCATGCTGGGCCGCGGACGCTCAGGCGGAGTTCATTGAGTCTGGGAAGCCGCGATACAGCATTTGAAGGTGGCAGCCTAACGCGTGAATGGAGCTGACACGTAATACGCGCGTAGCTCCTTTGCAGTCGTTTGCCTTAAGCACTATGGCTGAGTGCGCAGCCGGGCGAATTTGGAGACTTCAACGAATCATCGCTTGCATGGAATGGGGTTTCGCGACGGAGACTAGCGAGGGGACAGGAACACTGATGACTGTCCCACTTTATCATGGCCAGATGATCTGAACCGTCACATCTCCGTTGGCAGCCGTCGACCATTTTAACGTTCGATTCACAACTGCCGGATTCAGCGAGTGACCACCAACTTCAACTGAGACGTTTGCTGTGACCTGGCCGTTGGGCAGTGCGAGTGGAAATGGCGGCTGAATCGGCCAAGCAAGCGCTACGGGATCCCTCGCCCGAGCAGGGACCATGTTGCGTACTCGGCCCACTGGATCCTTGTAGGCGCCCCGGCTCATTTTCTGGTTGATCGGGATATGGTTTTCGGTGACTGGAACACCATCATAGCTTGAGTCGAGCGCGTTGCCGAACTGATCGACAACGGGGATGGTCAACCAGTGCTGGTAATAAGTTCCTAGCGCCACCATTCCAGCCGGCAGACGATTCGCAGGTGGACTGGTGGTTGTATCTGTCACCAGGTTCTTAGGTTGCACTACCCCGTATGCCTGGGGGTGCGGCGTGCCGATGGCCGCCGGTATTACGACGACCGCTGGGGTGCCGCCCGCGAGCTTTCCCTCGATCCAAGCCTCGATCATGGTGTCTCCGTCCGGTTTGTTTTTGTCCGTCGGACTTTTGCCCCGCACCTCGAAGGCCAACGTTCCTTTCGACTGGTTCCTTTGGATATTTGCAACCGACACACGCTTATGCCCACTTGTCTTGATCTCGACGTGATCAGTCTTGTCCTTTGGATCAACAGTTGCGGTTACGATCAGCTTGATGTCCGCGGAACCGTCCGTCGTATATCCAGTCTTGACGGGGTCCGGCGAGAAAGAAACCGTGGGACGTACTTCAGCGTGAGCCACTGGTTCTATACCGGTGTCTGTCTTGATCAATATCGGCAATGGTGTGAAGGCAAGGTCAACGAGCCACGCCATGATTACGCATCCGAGAAACCGTCGCATAATCAGTCTCGCCCCCATACGTACTACTCAACGAGCAGAGCATCACGCCTGTGGCTGCATCTCCCAACAGTATGATGCCGATGGTAGCGGCTGGCAACGTCAGCATCGATTTCGGGGCGTGTAGCCACCGGCCCGCGAGCCGGCAGGCGTGTGATGAAGGTCGGCGACACAATCGATTTGGAAAACCGCGCCCTGGCATCCGGCCCACGCTGTGCCTCGGTTGCCGGCTACAGCGTTCATGCCGACGTCTGCATCCCCGCTCATGACCGAATGCGGCTGGAGCATCTCGCCCGCTATGCCGGTCGCCCGCCGCTAGCCACTGAGCGCGTGTCGTTCTGCCCGACGGCAGGCTGCTGTATCGCCTCAAGCGCCGCTGGCGCGACAGGACCTCTCACATGATTTTTGAATCACTCGAGCTGGCTGCAAAACTCGAAGCATTTGTGTCTTCAGCCCGGTTCGATCTCGTTCGCCGCAGCGTTGCCTTATCCCCGGGGACAGACCAGCGCATAAAAGCTAGTAGGGTAACAGCGCTTCATAAGGAATATAATACGGAGTGACCGGAAACTACAGCCCATACTCCCCCGAAGTCCCGTTCGAGGAGATGAGGCAATTCGGAACGGGCGGGGCAGATAGTTGCGGATTACTGGGCGGCAGACCTCTTCATGAAGAAACCGCAGCCGGGCAACGGGACTGACGACGCTATATATTGAAAACGTTCGAAAACTGCAAATTATGCGCCTCTCGAATGGGCCTTAGCGCCAAATCTCTGGACCTTTTTTTGTGTTTAAGATCTGACCCGCGGCACGTGCGGAATCGGCGCAGATATGGCGGGGGAAGCAGAGCATGCTCCCGGCTCGCTTGCGTACCAGGAGACATCCGTCCATTCCTTGACCTCGAACCTTCTCTGGTTTTTCGAGAGCGCCGCCATGCAGCCATGCTCTCGGTCCAGTGGGGTTCCCGCTGGCCGCTCACGGTTTTCAGAACTTTATCCAGTTCGAAATCGTACCATTC
>JBEKYG010000333.1:0-6173 GCA_049511215.1 Acidobacteriota bacterium
GACTGCCGGATGGCAGCGTAGTTGTCGTCGGACCGCGTTCTGAGACTGAAACTTCTCGCCGAATGTGGCCCTTTTACTGGGATCAGAGGCTTTCCCGGAGAAACGGGCGAATATTGGAGCCCATGCGATACCGGAACAAGCGAAAGGATCTTACTCAAAGTGCACGGATCCACAGGACTTGGAAGCAGAATCGGGTTTTCGCGGATCATGCGGACAGATAGATCCAAAGCACCTGAGGAGAAGATAAATAAGTCTCTCCGCTCATCCTTTGCGAATCGGAATTTTCAAGTTTATACCCACCGGCAGTGACCAAATCCCCGGTCCCGGCCGAATATGGATCAGCAAATCGAAATAGCCGGGCCGCTCCTCGCTGTCCCGAAGCTGCACCTGCGCACCCGCGGTATCCCCGCCACCGGATGACTTCATGATCGCGCGCAGGCCTTGCTCCACGCCGCGCTCAATCTCCGACGGGCTGCCGAGAGGCAGCAGCTTCTGAATCAAGGGACTCAAAAAGTGCGCAAACCGGGTGGCGACCATCTGGTAGGTGAGCGTCGCCCGCCAGCGGCTGTTCTCTGTCTCCTGCGCCTCGGAATAAGCTTCCGGGCGGTGTGCGGCAGGAGCACGCAGGAGCGCCGCTCGGTCCTGGTTCTCGCCGCACTGAAAAACCATAAAGCCGGCCACGCAAAAATCGTCTTCCCGGTCTTTGAGGAAAATCGTCTCGAGGGGGATCTCCGTGTCTTCTCCGGAGGGAAGCCGATAGGAATGAAGCAGGAGGTCTTCAATCGCGCCGCCGCTTCTGATTCCCGTGATGTGTCCGCACCATCCGCTTTGAGCAAAGCTGCGCGTCAGCAAAGATCCAATCGCCCATGAAGCGGCGGCCCAAAGATCAGCGCCTTTCTCCGAGTATGGAAAGGGGATGCTGCCTGGGGACAATTTGTCATAACGTTTGCGCAAGAGGAAGCGATTGAAGCCGACTCCGACCCACCTGGACGCTTCCGCTTCCCGGAAACCGGCCCATTTCACGTATGCGGCCGACTCGAGGTGGGAACGCAGCAGCGGAATTCGTGATGCCTCCACGGCGTCCTTCTTCCCAAAGAATGCCGCGCCCACATTCACCAGCAGCGGCGCCTGAATCTGCTCGGCGAGCTCCGCTGCCTCTCTCAAGCATTCCATGTCCGGCGTCGAGGCGTCAAACTCGAAGTCCGTGATCACCGCGGCCAGCGGGACTTCGGCACTCTCCGCCTGCTCGAGCAGGGAACTCAAGGCTCGAGGTAACTGCCCCTTGGCTGCGGGAATAACCTCCAGTTGGATCGGTTCACGAAAATCGGTGCGCTCGACCAGGAATCTCAGGCTCCGCCACGCGGCCTCGAGTCTGCGAAACTCCTCGTGGCCCAGAATATCATTCATCTGGTCCGCAAGCGCCGAATCACATTCGGCGACCAGGCCTTCCACGACGCGCCTGTCCACGGGAGCCTTGCTGCCGGCACTGGCGAACATCTCGGCGATAAATTGCTCGACGCGCGCAGCCCCTTCCGTGGCTCTGGCCAGCTCCCGCCTTGCCTCCGCCGGCGCCTCGACCAAGTCGAGAATTGAATCGAGCACGTCTTCTCCACCCGCTGCCGGCATCGGGATTCGTCCAGGCGGCGAAACAGGCGCCGGTCTCGAGCTGGGTGCCCCATCGCCACGCATTGCCTTCGCCAAAGCCTCACCGGAGAGGAAAGGCAGCGGCGACGACTTCAGTCGTTCCATGAGCTGTTCCAGGTTGATTTTCCGGTCCCGCAACTCCAACAAGGCTTGCCTGCCGTCGATCACCCGGCGAATCGAGTCGACCTGCTGAGCCAGGCGCCCGGGATGGAAAGAGCGGAGATCCTCCACCGAAAACTCGATCCTGATGAACTCGTTCCCAGGCGAGTAGCGATCGCGCACATGGAAAGCAACGCGCGGACAAATCCTGCGCATGACTTCATTGAACGAATCCTTGTCCACTCGCATGGGTGGCCCGCCGCCGCGCAATGCAGACCCCTCCGGCGCCAGGTCTGCCAAGGCGACCAGGCGCAGAGGAATGATCGGTTGATCTGAAGACGAGGAGCTGCCAAAGCTGATTCGGGGCCTTTGATCGTGCGGATTCTCGGTCATAGTTCCTCCCTCATCCGAGTGCGACGAAAGCCAAGGGTCGGTGCGTCATGCACCTGCATCGCCTTACGATGCCGCCACAAATCGCAGGGTCAGGCATCAGAGGGCCAGCTGGAGAGTGAACTCCACGTCTTTGCTCTGCAGCTTCAACAGTGGCTTGAGAGTCAAATTCAGCATGCGCTTGGGAGGGTCTCCCGCCACTTCCACAATCTCGGTGCGCACGTTGTCCTCCGGCTTTTCGCCGACGAAGGGGATGAGAAATTCGTAGAGCTTCTCCTTAAGGAAAGCGTCTATCGCCTGAGGACCCTGGTCTATCGGGATCTTCCCGTAAATGCCCACCAGATAGTGTGAGAGATGCCCGGCGATCATCTGATAGGACAGGGCGGACTCCGTGGTCAAGACTCCAGTCCGCCGCCGATAGACGTTCGCGAGCAGCGGGAATGTCGCCACCGCACCGTCGCTGATGCCAACGAGCATGGTTATGCCGCCCCGGACAATTTCCCAGGCCTTGTTGTCATCTATCAGAATCTCGGTTGGACTCGGCACCATTACGTTGGCTTTCTTGGGAAACGGGCGTACAGGGAGATTTGTGTGTGCCGCTTCGAGGCTCATGCCGTCTATGACCACGCAGTGGCGATAGGCGGCAAAGCTCCTCCCCAGGTTGGCAAGCACCAGCCAGCCCGCTTCCGCCCACAGGTAAGAATCGGGATGGGCGGCATCGGCTTTTTCCACGTAATCCACGGAAGCTCCGGATGCCTTGCTCAGGGAGTAGGTTTCACGAGCCAGGTACCTGTTGGCCGTGAGGCAAACCCAGCGAGCCATCGGATCGGTCTGGAATCGCCGCCAGTTTGCGTAGGCAGGCGACTGTAACATCGCCGCGACATCCGGAAGATTGGGCAAATGGGCCAGATTCTTGAGCTGGAAAAATGCGGGAGCGACCGGTGCAATCATGGGAACCTGCAACGCCGCACAGTCGCCGGCCAGAGCCTCGAGCAGCGGCAGGTCCGCTGGTTCGTGACTGAAGCGATAGTCGAAATACGCGGCAGAAAGCGGAACCTCTGCCGTTCCCTGATATTCGGGCTCAAAAACCTTCTGATGGAAACTCTCCTTCAGGGTTTTTCGAGTTGCCGGCAACACTTCCAGCAGAACGCCCTCTTTGCCCGCTACGGCCTTGCAGAGCCGGTCCAGGCCCAGCCAGCAAGCCTCCATCCGTTGGAATTCCGGATGATGTAGGATTTCATCCAATTGTTCTCCCAAGGCAGGGCGCCCGTTCGCCGCAGCCGCCGCAAGTGCCTCCGAGTGCGACAGCAGCGACTCGGGCTCAAAATCTGCCAGCCGTTGAATCTCAAGGTCCAGTGAAATTTTCGGGCTGCCGATCTGGAGCTTGTTTGCCACGAGCAACTTCAAGGTGGGCCGCAGGCTCTCGAGCAGCCCTTCAGCCCCGGAAGCCGTTACGCGCACAGGCTCGCCGCCATCGCGGCCGATGCAATCGGCGATGACCAGCAACTTCTGCGGCAGCGATTGGGGGTGACCCGCGGCCATGCTCTGCAACTTTTCAAGTGGCGATTCCATGGGATTCCTCCCTATTTATCGGGACGGGCTGTCTCCTGCGGATGATGCCGGCAGCTGCGTGACGCGTTCCGGCGAGACGATGCCTTTGAAGAAATTGGGTGCAAACGGGTTTTTGAAACTGCGAGCCTGGAGCTTGTAGCGCACGATGCGTCTCCGGCCGTCAGAACTGGGCAGCGACCAGGTCAGGGTGTAGGTGGTTTGAGACTGGGCCGTTACCATCGCCTGAGAAAAAAGCCGGAACAAGGCCCATTCGCCTTCAATGCCTTGAATGGAGGGACGTTCTCCGGACCCCTCCAGTGCAATCGACAGTTTCGCCTGGGGCGCTCCGGATTTCGAAGGCCAGGTGAGAGATAAAGGACTGGCAATTTCATTCCTGTAACGTAGGCGCTGGCCATCTATTTCCAAAAGGCTTTCGGTTACTCCAGGGGTTGGATCCGGCGTGAGATCGAAGGCGAGATTGATTTCCGGTGCACCTGCGCCGAAAAGCGCCTGGCGGATCGCATTCATTTTCCCCATGAATTCGAGGAATGACGGAGAGAAATCCACCTGTGCGTTGATGAGTGTTTTTGGGGTGTAACCGTCGCCCGATGAGGCCAAGAACATCTTCAGCTCTTTCTCATAGAAAACATCGAGAGTACCCTCGCGGGGTTTCAAAAACTGGGAGAGCGTGGCGAGTGCCACGTCGCGTCCCGCCGGATTGAGCGGGAAGTTGTTTTCCAGGTCTCGTTTGAAGATGTCACTGATCTGAGACTTCCAGAGGCCATCCAGGCGGAAGCCCGCATCCTTCAGGATCGCGGCCCAGGTCTGGCGCAACGGCTGTTCCAGAAAAGGTCCGAGCGGCCGCGTACTGCGCGTCGTGCATTGCCTGTTGATGAGCACCGTGAGCCGATATACCTCTTGGAACTCATTGCTCGCAAGGTTGTTGGCAATCGAGTCCACATAAGCCTTCACCTGGTCCCACTGGGTACCCGCGCCAAAAAGCGACTCAAGGCGGATCTGCACCTTCGCCAACGCTGCGATGTACTGGGCGACCAGCGACGGCAGTTTTCCGTCAGGGGACGTGATCAGGTCGTGCAACGGCTGGAACTGGTCGGTCACGGCATCAACCAGCTCCGCACGGTTCACTCGAGTTGAGAGTCCGAGGGTAGCCAGGGCACTGGAGAACATGCCGGCAATGCTGGTGCCCTTGTCGGGGTCCTTGCGCAGCATGGTATTGCTCGCAACATTCATCAGCAGGCGGGAAACAGCCGAATCCTGCTGTGATAGGGAATCCAGGGCGGCGCGCGCCTCGCTCAAATCGGCCAGCGGGCGAACCGATATCCCCTCGAGAAATTTCTGCCATTCGTCGATATATTCCGCAAAATACTTTTCCCGCAGAAGCACCTCGTAGTCTTGATTGGCCTGACCCGCGGTAGAGCCGCTCGAGGCCTGCCCCAAAACCCAGTCATCCGAAATGGCTTCTTTGCTGGCCTGTCCGGCAGCGCTCTTGAAATAGGTGCTCCACCCCGCCTCGGTGAACACTCCGGGCACATCGTGGCTCGAGTTCAGATATTCCAGGCTCTTGCCTCCTGAGGCCTGCGCCAGCGTGAAGGGCTGGAATTTCTTGTTTCCTTCCTCTTTCAGACGGACGTAGATCCTTTCGATCGCCGGATACTGGCTCAAGGCCCGGCGGGCCATGTCGACAACCTTGGGATCAGAGGTGATCTGAAGTTCCGGATCGTTTTTGGGCAATTGCTGCACATAGAAGCGCAATTGCTCTAAAGCCACGCCTTCCGCATCTGAAGACGCCAGGCGTTTCCAGATCGGGGCGAGCGCGTTATTTAAGAAGGACGCGTCAGACCGGGACGGCTGCGACATCATCAGGTAGGCCTTGAGGTAAGAATAGAATTCGGTGTAGGAGGACGTGGTCTCGGCGCCCGTCGAAAAGGCATACAGTTTTTGGCGCAAGGAGTCGACGGTTGGGGACAGGAAGGACTCGCGCAGGCGCCGGAAATAGACCCGGCGACTCGACGAGACCAGATCATCTCCCCTATACAGCCCCCAACGCAGTGTCAGGCGGGGGCCGTTGGTCTGGTAACGATCGAGCTCTTCTACCCGAAGACGCAGCTGCTCGAGCACCATCAGGTCAGCCGTCCGCTTCCCGTTCCAGCCCGCGTCCGTCAGCCGCATCGCGGCGAGGCGAGTAGATTCGATCAGGTTGCGATTCTCATAAAACGAATAGAGCATGCCAACGAGCAAGACCAGACAGATTGCGAGCGTGGCGAAGAATACCACATCCAGCCACAGCCGTCGCTGCAGGCGTGTACTCACGGAGAGCTTGACCGACGGCCGGTCTGCGAAGATCACACGCGGAAAGAGAGTCTGAAGAAAATAGCTCTTGGTCCCGGCTGGCTGTTCCTGCACCGCTGCCAACCTGCGATCGGGATCCCACCGGTTGTCGGGCTGATCCTGGCGCTCCTCGCGCGCGC
>JBEKYG010000334.1:0-6135 GCA_049511215.1 Acidobacteriota bacterium
AAACGGCCTTTCCGGGTGAGTCTCTAGGCCATATGCGGCAATTCTTGTCGAGCCATGGCATAATCCTCGGGTACGCCGATGTCGACAAAATAGCCCGGACTGACAAATCCCCCGATCGTGATCTCGTTAACTTTGTTCTCAAGAAAATCGGTTTCCAGCGAAAACTTTTCCGGAAGAACCGAATCATCGAGGGCATGTCGGTTCATCAGATAGAGCCCCCCATTGATCAAGCCTTCGTCCATCTTCCTTTTCTCCCGGAACCCGGTGATTCTTCTGCCTTCGAGGTCCACCGTGCCATAACGCTCGAATTTCCTCATTAGCTTGAGGGCCAGAGTTATATCAGCCTGCATTGAACCATGAAATTGGTAGAGCGCATTGAAGTCGACATCAAAGAACGTGTCCCCGTTAAGGAC
Source organism: Acidobacteriota bacterium (assembly GCA_049511215.1). Classification (GTDB taxonomy): domain Bacteria; phylum Acidobacteriota; class UBA6911; order UBA6911; family UBA6911; genus JAFNAG01. The sequence goes on from JBEKYG010000334.1 coordinate 414, forward strand.
AAACAGATCGTCCTGGGAAGCCCTTTTCAGGGCCTGCCTCACTGCTCCCCCCGTTCCCAACGGGTGTTCCTCCACGCTGTAATCAATCTCGATTTCACCCCAACGATTTCCGAAGTGTCCGCGTATTAGATGATGCAGGTGACCCGTGGCCATGATGACCCTGGCGACGCCGTTTTTCGCCATGAGATCAAACAGGATCTCCATGAAAGGATGGCCGCCCACATCTATCATCACCTTCGGCTGGTTCGGCACCACGGAACTGATCCGGGTTCCTAATCCTCCCGCAAGAACGATCGCCTCGAATCCCGGCACGCCCACAGATAGCCTCAACACTGAGAATTACTGGAAATCATTGCTGACCATTCACGAATAAAATGAGTGGTGCATGATGAGTTACTAATCAGTTCACAAATAGGACATTTGATCCAAAAATGAGGAGCTGGACCGGAGGTCATGTTCGCTCTGGATGGCGATCATCGGTATCGGAATCGGGGTCGCAGTCGCTATCGGCTTTTGCAGACCCATACAACCGATTGCGACTGCGATTCCGATTCCGACCCCGATGGATATTGTGTTCTTCTTTCTTCTTGATGCCGCCAAATGTCAACCTACTTAGGAACTGATTTGTAATCAAAGGCACAATTCCCGGTTTATGGCTCTTTATCAACTAGAGTTTGTTGTTGATCCATAACACGCGCGAAGGTCGCCTGGATCTTTTCGAGCGTGTAATGCTGTGCCACATAAGCACGCTCACGTTGCGATATCTCCCGCAGACGTGCGCTGTCATGGTACAGGCTGACGATCGCTTTTGCCATGGGAACAGTGTGCTGGGTGGGGTCCAGGCTTTCCTCCACCCCTGGCATCCCTTCCACACCGCTTTCTGTACACACCAGGGGAACGCCATGGGCCATCGCTTCTACGGTTTTCCCCTTTACGCCGGCGCCATAGCGGAGGGGAATCACCACTAACCTCGATGTGCAGTAGAGCTGACTGAGCCGCTCATCGCTTACAAAACCGAGGACCTTAACATCGTCAGATGCAAGCGCCCTTATTTCCTCCGGAGGATTGGCTCCGGCGATGCTAAAAACTACATCAGGCAAGCGTTTCTTTACGGCCGGCCATATTTCGCGAATAAACCATTTTACGCCATCTTCGTTGGGAGGATGAGAGAAACCACCCACAAACAAAATGCCTTCACGTTCCGCGGCTTTGAACTCATGAGCGAAATCAACATCGACCGCGTAAGGCGGAACATAGATGACGTCAACCTTTGGGCACAGTTCGCGAAGGATGTTGGCCTCAGTGACGCTGCAGGAAAAGAGCACGTCCATCTGATTCATCAGATGTTGTTCTTCGGCCTTCGCCTTCTCCGCTCGTGCTCTTAAAGAAGAGTCGTTCTGGAGTTCGGCCAACAGCGACTCGCGCAGATAGCGCAGGTCGATCACATAGTAGAAAAGGCGAGCGTTTGTGTGAGCTCGGAGCGGGCGTATGTACTTGGGAGCGATATGCGGCCGGTTCAAGAAAACATAATCCAGGTAACGGCCGTTCTCTTCCAGCCACTCCGGCCAATGGTCTGCAAACCAGGGTCCGGTCAGCACCTCAACACCTGCCTGCTGCAGCATCCCGGTGTAAGGCTGATGGGGGAAGAAATTGTCTCCCAGGAACTTCACGTTCATCCCCATTTTGAGAAATGCCTGGATGAATGCCCACATGGTACGACTTCCTGCGTCTTTGTCAAAATGAGGGACGTAGTGGTCGATGATCAGGATGGTCTTGCGCTCGGCCGAGCGGTCGCGGGCATGGAAGACATTCTCCCCGTTCGGGAAATGCCGGGCCAACACGGAGGCCCACTTGTTTTTCATAATCTCCGTGTTTCTGACCTGGTTTGCTTTGATGTTACTCCCAACATCGGTTCCGTGGGAAACACCCTCGAAGTGGACCACCACCGATTGAGGTTGATAGACGACCCTCAAGCCCCGCTTTCGTACCTCAAAAGCCAGATCAGAATCCTCGCAGTACGCCGGCGCGTAACGATCGTCGAACCCCCCTATCTCCTTCCACAGGCTGTTCCGGATCATGAAGCTGGCGCCCGAAATGTAATCCACATCCTTGACGTAGTTGAACGCAGGGAGAGATGCGTCCTGGCAGCGGCCGAAATTCCAGCCGCTAGCATCAGCCCAGATAATGCCGCCAGCCTCTTGGATGCGGCCGTCCGGGAAAACCAGCTTCGACCCAACAATCCCGACGCCGGGATCTCGATCGAGCAACGAAACGAGGGACTGGATCGCGTCAGGTTGGAGCTCGGTATCATTATTGAGAAAGTAGATATACTCACCTCGGGCTTGACTAGCAGCCAAATTGCAATTGCGCAAGAACCCCCGATTCTTCCCACCGCGCAGGACCTTGACCCCAAGCAGGAGTTGCTCGGCTTGCGCAGTCATATCGGTCGAGCCATCATCTGCAAGGAGAATCTCACAGGGTATACCTGACATAGTCCGCTGGATGCTCTTCAGGCATCGATATGTGTAATCCCACTGGTTGAATACAGGGATAAGGATCGAAACTCGAGGCTGCTCGACCCAGGCGAACTCGAGAGGGGGGAATTCAACCGGCAGACTTTCAGCGGTTCCTGTCTTGTCCGCGGCGGAGGGCCCAACGGAATCCGGTTGGCCTGTTAATGTTAATCGCTGCAATATCTCCTGATCCGGCAACCCGTGGTCCAGCGCCCACACCCTTCCCCCGGACTTTATAAATCGGAAGATGCGCTTTAGCAGACGTCTGCGGCGGCTTCCGGTGGGTAATATCTGGTCCCGCAACCGCCAGTAGCGAGAGGCGACTTTCCAGAAGTCACTTTGTTTGATGAGTTCAAGCTCTGTTCGAACCAGGGCCAGCTCGGCCTCTTTGCCTCTGTTGATGCTCAGCATAGACTCATTCTGAGTTTTCATTTCAGCGAGGCGATGGTCCAGTTGGCCGATGTGCTGGTCCAATCCTGCTATGCGCTCCTGTGATTGAAGAAGGCGCGATCTTAAATCTTCGGACCCTTTCTTGTATTGGAGAACGACTTTCTCTCGTTCCCGTATTTCGTGCTCAAGAGACATAGCCCACTGGGTTTTGTCATCTACCTCGTCTTGAAGTTCGACGAGGTGGTTCCGTTTTTCCAACAGGTCTTGTTCCAGTGAGAAAATACGAGAGTTCTTCCCTTCCATTCCATCTTGCAGGCCGGCGACCTGGTTCCGCATGTCCTCGAGGTCATTTTCAAGCGTCAAGGCCCAGGCGTTTTTTCCTTTCACCTCGTCTTGAAGTTCGACCGTCCGTTTCCGGGCTGCGTCGAGGTCTTTTTCAAGCGAGGAAATCCATGAGTTTTTCCCTTTGATCTCATCTTGAAGTTCGACGACGCGTTTCAGGACACCGTTGAGATTTTCTTCGAGTGAGAGCGCCCATGAATTCTTTTCCTCCACTTCATTTTGCAGCCCGGCGACCCGGTTCCTCATGTCCTCGAGTTCGTGTTCAAGCTTCAAAGCCCAGGCGGTTTTATCGTTCATCTCGTCTTGAAGTTCGACGATCCGACTCAGGGCATCGTTAAGGTTTTCTTCGAGTGAGAACGCCCATGAATTCTTTTCTTGCACTTCATTTTGCAGGCTGGCGAACCGGTTTCCCATGTCCTCGAGGTCGTGTTCAAGCGTCAAAGCCCAGGCGGTTTTATCTTTTATCTCGTCTTGAACTTCGACGGTCCGTTTCCGGGCTGCGTCGAGGTCTTTTTCAAGTGAGGAAATCCATGAGTTTTTCCCTTTCATCTCATCTTGAAGTTCAACGACGCGTTTCAGGGCGCCGTTGAGATTTTCTTCGAATGAGAGCCCCCATGAATTTTTCTCTTCCACTTCATTTTGCAGGCCGAGGACCCGGTTCCTCATGTCCTCGAGGTCGTGTTCAAGCTTCAAAGCCCAGGCGTTCTTTCCGTCCACTTCCTCTTGGAGTTCGACGGTCCGCTTCTGCGCGACCTTGAGGTCTTGTTCTACCGAGACAACCCATTCATTCCTTGCGGCCACTTCCGCTTGAAGCTCAAGTACCCGCTTCCATATGCTTTCGAGCTTTCTATGTTGGTCAATCACGACCGAAGAAAGATCAACGGTGTCCACGAAATCAGTAGCCCCGCACACTGCCACCACGTATTTAGGGGAAAAATCGGATCGATCTGAAAGCCTTACGTTCTCGAAGTGACTGGAAAATGGCTTGAGAAGAGCGGTTGATATGAACCAACTCTGCCCAAACAGAGCAACTCTCGGGAAAACCTGCCTCAAGAAAGACTCGAATTCATCAACATAGAACTCTTTCTTGTGAAAACGGTTGTGCAGATTCGCATCATCGGTGTAAACGGCCTTGTTCGGCGTTGAAATGACAAGGATCCCATCGGTATTGAGTACGCGCCCTGCCTCCTTTAAAAACGCGGCCTGCAGCTCTTCGTCGAGGTGTTCAATAACCTCGAACGAAATGACGACATCAAACGAGCCATCTTTAAAGGGCAGGGCATCGACCGAACCACGGCGAAATTTCAGGTTTTTCCGAGGGTAAGCGGCCCGGGCATTTTCGACGGCTTCTTTGGATATGTCGATTCCCACAACGCGAGCTGCGGACTCGGCCAAGAAATTCGTTCCATATCCCTCGCCACATCCGGCGTCGAGTACGATTTTCCCCCGCACCAACTCAGATATAGAGCGGTATCTTTGCTGATGCTCGACTGCAATCTCATCAAAGGGATCCGCTTGTTGGGGGATAAACCGTTCACCAGAGTACTTCACTTCTACCTCCAAATCCAAGGGAAGGGGCCAGACCGCTTGAGCTTCGCTCGCTAACTTTAGGACCGAGAGGAAAAGAGGTCAAGGGCAAAGGGCACGGTGACCACGGCGATTGGGCTCTTACTGAGCCGTTACTCCCGCGCCGGCGCCGCATCACACCGCAAGAAATGCGCTCCTGGTTCTCGAACCTCCCCGTCTCAAAACCGCACACCGCTTAGAAGCAAAGCAATAGATTCAAAGGGCGATGTAATCGCTACAGGCCATCCGCAAGATACTGGACTCCCACGGCCTCCCTTCCAGACCGCCTCCGGTTGCCCGCCCACTGCCAGATCGCGAGATATACAACATTGACTGTCAGTGAGCAGATCAACCCGCCGTGCTCGTGGGAGACTGTATGCAGATTCCAAAAACTCCATACCCTGTAGCATCATTTTCGCTGTAAAATCCGTTTGCAAACGTTTTTGGGATTCGGGACATGGCAGTCGGCAGAGAGCCGAAGTTGACATAGCGCCCCATATCGGAAGCAGAATCCGTACCGGGGCATGCGACAAAATTGCAGCTTGTTTTACTATCCACCGAAGCTGCGGGGGGCACCGTCACCATGGTCGAGGACCTCTGCGGCAGGACCATCGGTCCGTACAAGGTACTGGGACGCCTCGGCGCAGGCGGCATGGGTGAGGTATGGCTGGCCACCGATACGGTGCTCGCCCGGCCGGTCGCGCTCAAGCTGCTCCTCCGTGAGACGGTGCGCGACGAGGCGGCCCGCGCCCGCTTTCTCCGCGAGGGCCGCGCCATCGCCGCGCTGAGCCATCCCAACATCGCGGTGGTCTACGAGGCCGCCGAGCACGAAGGGGTGCCCTACCTGGCCATGGAATACGTGGACGGCCACGCGCTCAGCCACGAGCTGCGAACGGGGCCGCTGGCTCAGG
>JBEKYG010000335.1:0-6128 GCA_049511215.1 Acidobacteriota bacterium
GAAAAAAATCACGAGCTTCAAGCGCATCGCCACGGCGCAGCCCGAGCAGGAGACCTGCTACCTGGAGCAGGGTTTCCTCTGCCTCGGTCCCGTCACCAGGGGAGGCTGCGACACACGCTGCCAGCTCTCCGGTGTCGCGTGCCGCGGCTGTTACGGGCCGCCTCTCGGAGTGCTCGACCAGGGGGCAAAAGCAGTATCGGCTATAGCCTCTGTCATTGAGGCGAAAGATGAAGCCGAGATCGAGCGAGTCCTGGCACAAATTCCCGACAGTCTGAGGAGCCTGAATCGCTTTGGGATCCCCGCATCACTCCTGAGGAGGAAGACCTTATGAAACGCATTTCCATTGACCCGATCACACGTCTCGAAGGACACGGCAAAATCGAGATCTTCCTGAACGACGACGGAGGAGTTTCAAACTGTTACTTCCAGGTACCCGAGCTGCGCGGCTTTGAAAAATTCATCGAGGGCATGCCGATCGAGGAGGTCCCCCGTGTCGTGTCGCGCATCTGCGGCGTCTGCCCGGCCTCCCATCACTTGGCCGCGGGTAAGGCAGTCGACGCGGTCTACAAGGTAGACCCTCCTCCGGCGGCAAAGAAGCTGCGAGAGCTCTATTACAGCGCACACTATTTCCACAGCCACATCGCCCACTTCTATGCTCTGGCAGCGCCTGATTTTGTCGTTGGACCGGACGCAGATCCGGCAAAGCGGAATATTCTCGGAATCGTGGAGAAGGTCGGCATTCCGGTGGCCGCGGAAGTCCTTAAACACCGAGCCATCGGACAAGACATCCAAATCATGGTTGGCGGCAGATCCACCCACCCGGTATGGACGCTGCCAGGTGGCGTGTCCAAGGGTATCACCGAGGAGCAACGCAAGGAGATCATTGAGAAAGCAAAGTCATGCGTCGAATTCGCGAAGTTCTCCCTCAAGCTGTTCGAAGATGTGGTTCTGAAAAACAAGACCTACCTCGATATCATTCTGTCCGATATCTATGAACTGGACACCTACTGGATCGGCACCGTGGATGCGAAAAACCACGTGAACTTCTACCACGGCGACCACCGGGTCGTGGACCAGAAGGGCAAGGAGGTCTTCCGGTACAAGGATCACGAGTACCTGGATTACATCTCAGAGCACGTGGAGAAATTCAGCTATCTGAAGTTCCCGTACTTGAAAAAAATCGGCTGGAAGGGGTTCGTGGACGGCCCCGAGTCCGGCCTGTATCAGGCCACGCCGCTTTCCCGGCTCAACGCCGCCGACGGCATGGCTACGCCTCTGGCCCAGGAGGAGTATGAAAAGATGTATAAGACCCTTGGAGGCAAGCCGGTCAAGAAGCTCATGGCCACGCACTGGGCGCGGCTGGTCGAGCTGCTGTACGCAGCGGAGAGGCTGCTCGAGCTGGCCGAGGATCCCGAGGTCGCTTCGCCCCACTTCCGCACATTGCCTACGAACACACCGGAAGAGGGGGTGGGGATCGTGGAAGCCATGCGCGGCATTCTCACCCATCACTACAAGACCGACAAGAATGGCCTGGTCACCGAAGCTAACCTCATCGTCGGCACAACCAACAACCACGCGCCGATTTCAATGTCTATCAAGCGGGCAGCCCAGAAACTTATCCAGCCCGGCAAGCCCGTCAGCCAGGGTCTCCTGAACATGGTCGAGATGGCCTTCAGGCTGTACGACCCATGCTTCTCTTGCGCCACTCACTCGCTGCCGGGCGAGATGCCGCTCGTGGTCGAAGTAAAGAACGCAGCAGGTGAGGTAACCCACAGGGAATGCCGCCTGTAGTTCCTGGTTCAGGATTGCATGAAAACTCGCATCATCGGCCTCGGCAACACAATCCTTAGCGACGACGGCGTCGGCATCTACACGGTGCGGGAGGTCGCCCGCCGTCTCGCGGAGACCGGCAATGGCGCAGGCCCGGACATCGTCGAGTCCGAGGTGGCCGGATTTGCGCTTATGGAGCTGATGGCTGGATGGGATCGGGTGATCCTCGCTGATTGCATCCAGTTTGACCACGTGCAGGCCGGGACTGTCCTCCCGATCGATCCAGATGCTTTGCGGACATCCCTCAAGCTGCGGTCGGTCCACGAGATCGACCTGCCCACCGCTCTCAAGCTGGGGGATCGGCTCGGTTTGAAAATGCCCCATGAGGTCAAGATCTTCGGCATCCAAGCGCAAGATGCCTGGACATTAGGCGAATCCCTCAGCCCGGCCGTGGCGGTAGGGATGCAAAGGGCCGTGGACCTAATACTGTGGGAAGTGAATACTCCACGACCTAAAAGCGGCGGCTTCGTGGTAACGGATTCAAGTCCTCTTGCGGGCCAAGACCGCTGATACGATAAACTTCCCAGCAACTGCGGAACTCGCTAGCTTCTTCGGCATCGCAATCGGGATCGCTATCGGCTTTTGACGGTGACCATACCAGGATCATCCGACCCTAAACCGGCTGCGATTGCAGTGCCGATTCCGCGCTGCTTCGATCTCATCGACGTGATTAGGAGGGTGCGCGGGGAAAACCCGCTAAAGCCTTCGCCTGAAGGCGAGGGTTTTGACTCTCCCTGTGCGGGACAATGAGCGTTACCACTCACAAGTCCCTCTGAGGTTCGCCGCAGTCACTGCTGTACCGTTTACTCCCTTACTATGTCCGCAAAAAACCTGAGCCCCTTGTCGACGTCGGATCCAAGGTGGATTCGAAGCACGCGGCGGCCCTTGCTGGTTAACGATCGGAAGTCTCCGAGCGCTTGAGCCCGCTGCAACACGGCAAATCCGTAGTCTTCCCCGGGAATAGGAAGGTCGTCGCGCGCATCCGCGGTAAACATGATGAAAACACCCCGGTCCGGCCCACCTTTATGCAATTGTCCCGTGGAATGCAGATAGCGTGGCCCGTATCCCAACGTCGTTGCGATCCGCGCGCGACTGCGCGCCGCGCTTCGGAGTGAGGCGAGTAGCCGATCGCGTTCTGGAGTAGGCAGAAAGTAGGGCAGCAGCGCCACATAATCCTGAGATCGAGCCAAGCCAAGGAAAGCGTTCAAGAAATTCTGCACGGAATCGCGATTCCCCTCAAAAAGCCATCGGGCTCCCTGGTCGCAATAGATTTCGAGTTGTTCATCCGCGATGATGGGGCTTCCTTCGCTGAAGGCTCCCTTCTGCTTCCATTCCCGCAACAGGTCATTTGTGTTTTTCTTGCTCTCCGAGACATTGGGTTCGTCGAAAGGATTGACGCCGATGACGGCGCCGGCGGCGGCTGTTGCCACTTCCCAGCGCACAAACTCGGCGCCCAGGCTCAGTTTGTCCCTGATCTCGATACGGACCACGGGGTGACCGGCCGTCTCGAGAGCCTGCAGCTTCTTTTCTGTTTGCTGATCCGCCTCGTCCCTCAGATTCAGAAGAATGAACACGCGGTCTTGGCCATAGGTTTCAGGGTTGCCGAGTTCTTCCCCGTCAACAGGAATCAGCCCGGTTCCCTCTTTCCCCGTGCTTTCGGCAATCAGTTGTTCGGCCCAAGCACCGAACCGGCCAACAGACGGGGATAGCACCAGAGTGACTTTATCCCGGCCGCGCCGTGCGTTAATACCGAGAATCGTCCCGAGGCTGACGCCGGGATTGGCTTCCGCGGGCAGGGAGGGCCCGCAGCTGCGGCCCATTTGCAGAGCCTGATCGAGCAGCGCTCGGATGTCGATTCCGAGGAGTGCCATTGGAAGCAGGCCGAAATAGGAAATTGCGGAGTAGCGCCCGCCGATATCCGCGGGATTCTCGAAAATGCGCAGAAAGGACCGGCTGCGTCCCTCGACCACCAGGGGTGTCCCCGGATCGGTGATGGCAACAAAGTGGCGGCCGGCCGGATCAATTCCCTGCTCGATCATTCGGGCATGGAAATAGCGATAGAAGCTGAGGGTTTCCGCCGTAGTACCCGACTTGCTCGCTACCAGGAACAAGGTTCGCTTGAAATCGATCTGCGGCTCGATCTTGGCGATCGCAGCGGGATCGGTGTTGTCGAGCACGAAGAGCTCAGGCCAACCCGGAGTTGATCCAAAGGTCTCCCTGGCCACCTCGGGACACAAACTGCTGCCACCCATGCCGAGCAATACGACATGCCGGAACTGTGCCTCCTTGATCTCGCGGGCGAAGCCGGTGATGGCCTCCGCATTCGCCAGGAAATCATTCATGCTGTCCAACCAGCCCAGCCGCTTTCTGATCGCCTCGGCCTGCTTGGGTTCCGACTTCCACAAGCTCGCATCGTGCGCGTATAGCCGCCGGCCAAACTGCTTGGCATCAAGCGATTCGAATGCGGCCGCAACCTCGGTCTTGGATGCGCCCGGGCTCACGGTCTGTTGAGCCATCTTATCACGCAGCAACTGCTGGCGCTTGACAGCGAGGGCCCTCATAAGCATGTCGTAGGGTTCGATGAACTTCTGAATGCCTTCATTGACCAACTGGCGGGTGACAAAATCCAGGCTTACACCCACTCTTTCCAGGGCGGACACAATCTGGCGCGCCTCTTCGACACCCTTTTCGATCGTGTTCGCCTCGAGCACCCCATGGTCTGCAAACGCCGCAATCGTCTGTTCAGGCATGGTGTTGACCGTGTGCGGCCCGATCAGCGGTTCAACGTATTTGAGGTCCCGATAGAGCGGATCCTTGGTGCTGGTGCTTGCCCAGAGCGGACGCTGGACGCGTGCCCCCAGGTCTGTCAGCTTTTGCCAGCGCGCGCCGCTGAAGATCCTCTTGAAGCTCGCGTAGGCCAGCTCGGCACTGACGACGGCGGCTTTGCCGAGCAAGCGCTCCGGTCCGGCGTCTCCGCTCTCCGCACTCGCAACGATCCGGTGTCCCAGGAGCTGATCCGTTAGCGTGTCGATACGGCTGAGGAAGAAGCTGGCCACGGAAGCCAGCTGTTTCACAGGCTTGCCCTCCGCCCTGCGCCGCTCCAGGGCGCGGATGTAGGCGTAAGCGACCGCCTCATAGCTCTGAACCGAAAACAGGAGCGTGATATTAATGTTCAGTCCCTGATAAAGACACTCTTCAATCGCAGGGATTCCCGCCTCAGTACCCGGAATCTTGATGAAGCAGTTCGCCCGCCCTACAGCCTGGCACAGCCGGTTCGCCTCTTTGATCGTTCCTTGCGTGTCGTGGGCGAGGTAGGGGGAGACCTCCAGGCTGACGAAACCATCGACGCCATCGGACTGTTCGTAGACCGGGCGCAAGATGTCGCAAGCGTCCTGGATGTCCTTCACGACCAGGGCTTCGTAGATCTCGGGAACTCCGCGTTGATCCTCGACCAGTTGCCTGATCTGTTCATCGTAATCGCTGCTCTTGGAAATGGCTTTGTTGAATATCGTCGGATTTGACGTAATTCCCCGCAACCCCTGCTCGGTGACGCGTCGCTTGAGCTCGCCGCGCACAATCATGCCGCGGGTCAAATCATCCATCCAGTAGCTCTGACCATAGTCAATAAGCTTGAGTAGGTTATTCATCATTTCTCCATTCCGCTTACGTTCCCCAAGTGCTGAGCGCAGAAGCTGAGTTAGGCGTATTGTGGATTGCGGCTGCGGCACATTAAATCGCTAAGTACTCAGTGCTCATCACTTTTTATAAGTTTCTTGGTTCTGGCAATGACGTTCTCCACCGTAAAACCATAATGCTCTAAGTTTTGTTGATACGGGGCGGAGGCGCCGAATGTCGTGATGCCGATGACATCGCCGGCATCGCCAACCCATTCAGACCAGCCCATAGGTGCGCCGGCCTCGACGGCCAGTCGAGCTTTCACACCTGGCGGCAGTACCTCATCCCGATAGCCTTGGGGCTGCTCCCTGAAAAGCTCCCAACTCGGCATGCTCACGACCCGCACGTGGATTCCCTCATCCGCCAGCCCCTCCTGAGCCGCGAGAATGAGCGGCACCTCGGAGCCGCTGGCAATCAGCACTGCCTGAGGAACGGGTCCTTTTTCCCGGGAAAGAACATAGGCGCCTTTCAGGACTCCACCCGCTCCGGCCAGATGACTGCGATCCGCGATCGGCAAATCCTGGCGGCTCAGAACCAGGATCGTCGGGCCCTGTTTGCGTTTGAGTGCGGCGCGCCAGGCGTAGGAGACCTCGTTGGCATCCGCCGGGCGGATGATGCACAGG
>JBEKYG010000336.1:0-6118 GCA_049511215.1 Acidobacteriota bacterium
ATGGATCGATCGATAGGATGGTCCCCTTGATTGGTTCCGTCCGTCTCAGGCCTCGACCGATGGCAACGGTTGGGGCCTTTCCTTTTTTGCCTCTGGAAGACAATAGACCAACTGAAAGAAAAGGACCGCACCTTACGTTGAGGAAGGGGTGGGAATATCACTCACTCTGGTCTCGAAATGGCATATTGGCCGGTTAATGAGCACATTATTATGGGGCCTACTTGACACTCCGCCAAACAGTCGAGCCTTTGCTCTACCGAGCCCTGTAGACGCCAGGAGACCTGTATACTCACTCCGATCCATCGCTTGCGCGGCGCGTTAGCGTATTGACGGGGCCTCTGAAGAGATGAATTCACCTCAGCCTCTGAAGAGATGAATTCACCTCAGTGAAACACACGCATAGAAACCGTCGAGCATTGAATTTCGGGGCAGTCACCACAATCCTCAAACTCCCGGGGCCAAGATTGATGAAGGGCATTTCGAGAAGTTAGGGGATTGTGGTAACTGTCCGTGAAATCTCCGAAAAGAAGCTCAGCGCCGGGAGATAAGCCAGAGATCGGCCTCCTGGGTGAGAAGGGGATAATAGATGGTGCGATTATCGGGGGAGATGGGAATGCCGTCGAAGAAGGATCCCTGAGGAGCCTGGAAGATCTCGTGGAATTTTCGCGACTGGGTATCGAGAATGTAGAGCTTCGTGTCCGGCATTTTAGCCGATGATCCCTTGAAGAGGAGCCGACGATTATCGTTAAGCCACACCGGGAACTTGCCAAATTCAGTGAACTGCTGAAGCTTGCGGTCCGGTATCGAGTAAACAAATATGCCAGGTTTGCCCAAGAAGGCGGTAGCGGCGAGAAGGTCACGGCCATCCGAGGACCACGAAGTTACCGCCAGGGCATCGGTCAGGCGCACGGGGACCTGATCTTTAGGCGCTTTCTTTGGATCCACCGCCCACAAGTCCCCACGATTACCGCAGTCATCACCGCAGTCCCTGTAAATGATTTGCGAGTCGTCCGGTGACCAGATTGGAACCTGGGCTCCTGTTCTGCTTTTGGATTCCGTGATCTGCCGCAAATCGCTGCCGTCTGCACGAATCGTCCATATTTGGTACTTTCCTGATCGATTCGAGTAAAAGGCAATCTGTTTGCTGTCGTGCGACCACACTGGCCAGGTATCCCTGGCTGGACCATTCGTCAGTTGACGTAGCGCGGAACCATCCGCGTGCATTACCCAGAGGTCGAAATTCGGTTTCGCCGACACAAACACCAGGGCGCGGCCATCGGGCGAGAGCGCAAGATCAACATCGAACCTTGAGCCCTGCGTGATCGCTATCGGGGGGCCCGTGACCTTCTCGGCGATTGGGTCGAAAGGGACTTTGTAAATGCAGGATGAGTTGAGGACGTCCGTGTACACAATCCGAATGCCGTCGCCGGAAAGCGTCAAAAATCCACGATAACCGGATCCGCCGCTGGTTACTGCCTCCAATGCACCACGCGCCCGGCCGGATTCCTCGTCGATTGGAACGCGCCAGATATTCATGCTGCCACTGCGGTCGCTCGCGAAATATAGGAACTTGCCATCAGGCGACCATACCGGATTCCAGTCAATGGCCAAGTCGTTGGTTACGGATACCCAATCTGTACCGTCGGTCCGCATGGTCCATATATCGCGATAGCCACTCGAATGACCGGGACCAAACAGCGTCCAGAACGCGATTCTGTGGTTGTGTGGAGACCAGTGAGGCTGCACCGCGTTGCCCGTCCCGAGCTGTCGCTTGTCACCGCGGGCAACATTCACAATCCATAAAGGCCCTCCGCTTACCGCGCCTTCAGGACCAACAAACCTCGCCGAGGCGATCACGATTTCCTTGCCATCGGGAGACCACGCCGGATTGAATCCGAAGTTGCTGAGTGGTTTCACGGACTCGCCGGTAGCGCCCATGACATAGATCCCGCCCCCCTCGCGCTCCGAACGGTAGGCGATGCTCCCGCCATCCGGGGAGAATGCCGGTTGCGTGTCGTCTGCCGGTGAATCCTTGGTGAGATTCATAAGATTGGCGCCGCCGACGCGCTGCAGGTAGATGTCTCCGCGCGCCGAATAGGCAACGTAATTGCCGTCCAGCGACAGGCTCGGATACGACTCGACTCCCGGGTCTTGCGTCAGCTGCGTGAAGGACGCGCTTTTCCAGTCCGATTGCGCTGGTCCGAACCAGAAACCTATGCGCTGCCGAACCAAGAAGACCACCGCGACCACCATCAGCACGGCGAGGGCAAACCAATGACCCGGAGAGCGCTTGCTTTTGCCCGGATCAACAGCAGCGTTTCGGTCGGCGTGCAAATCGCGCCTCAGCCGCTCCAGGTCGGCTTTCATGTCCGATGCATGCTGATAACGGAGTTTGCTCTCCTTTTCCAGCGCCTTGTTAATGATCCTCTCCAGCTCATCAGGAACGGCCGGATTAATGCTGACCGGAGCCGTGGGGGTCTTGCTGAGAATTTCGTGAAGCACAACCCCAGAAGACGTGCCTTCAAAGGGATGCCTTCCCGTGGCCATCTGATATAAAACTGCGCCCAGTGAAAACAGATCCGTACGGGCGTCCAGCTCTTCGCCACGGACTTGCTCCGGTGACATATAAGCGACAGTTCCCGGGGCGGTCCCCGGGCTGGTCAAGATCTCCTCCGCAGTTCCTGTGGGTAGCGCCGATCCATCCTGCGTTGCCGGTCCGGAGCGTTTTGCCAGGCCGAAATCCAGAATTTTGGCTGTGCCACGATCTGTTACGAAAATATTTGCTGGTTTTATGTCACGATGGATGATGCCCTTGGCATGAGCCGCATCCAGTCCGCTGGTGATCTGGATCGCCAGGTCCAGAAGATGAGCCACATCGAAGGGCTTCGCTCCGATCTGCTGTCTGAGCGTCTTGCCCTCCAGAAACTCCATCACCATGAAGTCTTGCCCTTCGTGCTCGGCGACTTCGTGGATGCTGCAAATATTTGGGTGATCGAGTGACGCTGCCGACCTGGCCTCGCGCAGGAACCGCTTAAGCGCGACCTGGTTCTTCAGCAGGTCCGGCGGCAGCAACTTCAGGGCCACCTTGCGCTCGAGCTTGGTGTCCTCCGCCAGATAGACAATCCCCATGCCGCCTGCGCCGATCTTATCGATGATCCTGTAGTGCGAGAGAGTGCGGCCGGTGAGGTCTGCCGCTGGTTCTCCGCTTTGCTCCCGGGCCAGCTCCCGCGCAGCCACATCCAGTGCCGGCGACACCATTAGGTCTTCCGCCTCCGCCCGGCAAGCAAGCAGCGATTCGACTTCCTTCCGCAACGATTCGTCTCCGGCACAGGCTTGCGCGAGAAACGCTTCCCTTTGCTGCGGCTCCCGCTCAATTACCGACTGATAGATCTCCTTCGCCCTCTGCCAAAGATCCGCTTTCATGCTTCGTCTCCCCGCTTCAGTTCACGCGCCAGCCAGACCTTTGCATGCTCCCACTCGCGTAGCATGGTCTTCGACGATACCTTCAGCACCTCCGCCGTTTCTTCCGCGCTCAGCCCTCCGAAAAAGCGCAATTCCACCACCTTGGCCTCTCTGGGATCGATCGCAGCCAGTGCATGCAACGCATCATCGAGCGCGATCAGGTCACTATCCCGCCCCGGCGAGGCGATCCGCCCTTCCTCGAAGGCCACATGGTGCGCGTTCCCCCCTCGTTTTCTCGATCTGCGGGCGCGCGCGAATTCCACCAGGATGCGCCGCATCACGTTGGCGGAAATGGCGAAGAAATGCGCGCGATTCTTCCATTCGACCTGGTCGGCGTCGACGAGCCGCAGATAGGCCTCGTTCGCCAGGGCGCTCGACTGCAAGGTGTGGCCCGGGCACTCGCGCGTCATGTAGATATGCGCCAACCGGTGCAGTTCGTCATAGACCAGAGGAATGAGTCGATCCAGGGCGGCACGATCGCCGCCGACCCAGGCATGAAGCAGGCAAGTCACTTCCACCGGGGAAATTCCCATCCCAGGTCTCCCTCGTCAAGTGAAAGGCCGATTCCGATTTCCCCCGATTATACATCAGCCCATGATAGCAAAGATACGCTCCGAAGCACTTCGGCAGGGGGTTTTGGTGGCTCTCGCCACGACCAGACAAATATTTTGAATGACGGTGTCTGTTCCCAAGGCGGACCTGCGCATTAGGGGCCGAGCGCGGCAAATCGATGCCGCGGGAAGAGAGGCCCCATGAAAAACCGGTCGATTTCCTATGTAGCCGTCCTGGTTTCGGCATTTGTCTCCCATGCATCGCCTGGATTTGCCGGCCAAGCGGGATGTGAGATTCCCTTTCGATTGGATGGACACCTGATGGTGGTGGAAGCATCCATAGGAAAGAAGAGTGGGCTGAGGTTCATGATCGATACCGCGGCCACGGGTAGCGTGGTCGACAAGAAGGTCATCAAGGCGATCGGGCTGATGCAGTTGCCCGGTGAGTCACAGATTGTGACCTTGGGGCAGATCACAAAGGCCAATCGATTCCTCATTCCCATGCTGCGGATTGGACCAGTCTTTGCCGAGTTGCCTTGCCGCGAGGCTGATCTTGCCATCCTGGGAGTCGATGGCATCATCGGCATCGATCTCCTGCGACAACAAACGCGGCTGACCAGCTGCGGGACGAACGAAGTCATCAAAAGCGGGAGTCTTACCATCAACTTCGAAACCCGGAAATTGCACTTCGGTCTCCAGCAGCAACTGGAGCACACCGTTCCGCTGGAGTCGCCAGATCCCCAGATTGTCGTCGTGGCAATGATTCAAGGACGCCCGCTTCGGCTTGCCGTGGATACCGGGACTTACACAATCGTTTTGTACAAAGAGTCACAAATGTTCTGGCTGCAGCCCATGATGACTCTCCAGAAAGAAGGGTTTGGCATGCTCGGTGGCATGAGTCGAGGTAAAGTGGTGCTTCTGCCCGGCATGGAGTTGGGGAATTCACGATGGACAAGCCTGAGCGCGATTCTCTTGGATCTCCCGGACCAGACAAAAGACGGGCTGCTATCGGTAATGCAACTGGGCCTGAAAATCCTCCACTTCGATTTTGAGCGTAACCTGATGAGCTGGAAGAAGTGATCGTCTCGTTCCAGGGAATTGGGAGTATTGCGCGTATTGGGGATAACGACCGAAATTCAGTCCTGCTAATGCAGATCCCAGGGATCGGGTGGACCGCTGAAGACGTTAGCTTCGGCTGCTCGCAAACTGGCACATTCCCCAGAGATGTTGTGGCAAGTTGGGTTGATGACCAGCCACTTGGACGAGATATGCGCTACTCGTAGAACTGGCGGAGCGTTCCAAGGGATCTGGCCGCTTGCGTTCACTTTCCCGGGATGCCGACTTCGGGACAATAACGATCTGGGGGCGTTCCACATCCTATTCAGTGGTCATAACACGGCTGCAAGATCAGAATCCGGCCAGGAGAATTGTCTGTCCCGCCATCCCTTTCCAGGCGTAGAATTCTGACCGCCATGAAAATCCAAATGGTTGCTGTCCTGCTGCTGTTAGCCGGACTCGCTGGCGCTTCGACGCCACCGACGGTGCCGTGCGAGATCCTCATTCCTGTTCTTGATGCCGGAAAAACGGTCGTGATCGCGGCTGCGCCGGACGGCAGATCGTATCCGGTTTTTCGCCCGGCGCCCGCCAGCGAACTCGTCGAGAGCGTACGGACTGACCTTGACAAGAGCTTTGCGCAACAGGCGCTGCGGCTCGATCGCTACGCGCGCAACCTGATCTCGGCACGACCCGAAACGGCCGGCATGCCAGTTGACGAATGGCTCGCCGCGCCCATGTACCTTTTGATGTCGACGGAAGAAGGAGGCTTCGCGCGGTTCGGCTTTTGGCTGGAGGACGCCGCGGCAACACGCAAGCTCGTGCTGGCCGGCTACGTTGATCTTGTAGTCAGCCAGAACAGCGTTGATACCGGCGACTTCGAGGAGATCTTCTCGCACGAACTGGGAAGGATAGGAAGGATTGGCTGCCTCTCTCCGTGGTTCCACCGTGTGGCGCGCCGCTTCAGTCTCCCTCTTTAGCTTCCGATAAAAATCAATTATGTAAACTTTTGGGCATTTGCCCCGGCCAAGCAGCATTTTATGGCTAAGCTG
>JBEKYG010000337.1:0-6079 GCA_049511215.1 Acidobacteriota bacterium
ACGTCGAGCGGCGTACAGAGCGGACCTACAACGTCAACCTTTTCAGCATCGACCGAGTCGAGTTTGTTGGCGATCGCGACTGGGAAGTTGCGCCTGATCGTCTGGCCCAGATTCCCCGACGCTGCCAAATGATGGTTCATCCCGCCGTCCACTACTACGAACCTCTTTCCGCGGGAGGTCTTGACGTCGTTGACTCGCGTCACATAAACGCCTGATTCCCCGACAAGGTACCTTCCGGGCTCGACCACGAGGTTTGTTCCATTGAAGCGTGCGTCATCTCGTGATCCTTTCAAGAGGGACGCAATGCCGACGCTCAGTTGATCCATATCAAGTTCCTGATCGCCGGCAAAATATGGAATGCCCAGCCCTCCGCCGAAATCGATTGTGTCCAACGGATGTCCCAGTCGCTCCACGACTCGGCCTGCGATCTCAAGAGCCTTGGCATATTGCCTGACTAGCGTGACGTGATCGAGAATCTGGGTCCCGCTAAAGAGGTGGATGCCACGAAAATCGATCGAAGCCTCCGAAAGAGCCGCATCGATGGCCTTGTCGAGCTGTTCCTCGTCTATCCCGAACGGGGTCGCCCTTCCTCCCATCCTCATTGCGCCCCCCTCGGCCTCCTCGCCGGGGTTGACTCGAATGGCGACGCGGGCCCGCAGCCCTAGATTACGGCTGATGCGCCCAATCCTCTGGATCTCCAACAGCGACTCCGCATGTAACTCGCCGATCTGACCCTGAAGCGCGGTTTCCAGCTCGGCCTCTGTCTTCCCAGGACCAGCGAAGATGATCTTCTCAGGCGGGCAGCCGGCGGCCTTGGCCAGCTGCAGCTCGCCTGTGGAAGCAACCTCGAGCCCGCATCCCCTCAAGAGGAAAAACTTGAGGATTTCCAGGTTCGGATTCGCCTTGATTGAATAGCTTATCGAGAACTCGGGAGGAAGTGTCTTGCGCAGGAGCTGATGCTTGCACTCGAGAACCGTCTGATCATAGATGAAGAGTGGCGTTCCGTAAGTCACGGCCAGCTCAGCCACCGGCACTTCTCCTAATAGGAGCTGACCGTGCCGAGAGTTGAAGTGTCTTCTAACCAGGTCGTGCGCAGAAGTCATGAGCTATAGCCCCTCGCGCTTTCTGAGCGCCGGGTAGTCGACCTTTCCGCTCGACGTTTTCGGGAGCTCTTTCACCAGCTCAATAGTCTTGGGAAGCATGTAGCGCGGAAGTCTCTGGCCGCAATAGGCGATCAGGTCATCCGGATCCACCTGTTCGCCGTCCCTCGGCACGACAAAGGCCTTGATGGATTGACCGAGGATTTCATCCGGAATTCCAATTACCGCCGCCCCGCGCAGCCTGCCGCTCGAGAACAGTGCCTCTTCGACTTCCGTCGGGCTGATGCGATACCCGGATGACTTGATCATGGCGTCGCGACGCCCGACAAAATAGAGGAAGCCCTCTTCATCCATCCTTACCAGGTCGCCGGAATAGCACACTCTTTCGCAATCTCCAAGTTCCGGCGGCAAAAGCGGGTTAGGCCGCAGCACCCGATCCGTATCCTCAGGCCGCCCCCAATAGCCCATGGAGACCGTAGGTCCCCGATGAACCAGCTCACCTACTTCGCCCGGCTTACAGAGCCTGCCTCCTTCATTGACCACCAATATTTCCGAATCTGGAATTGCCTTTCCCATGGAGGTTGGACGCCGGTCGAGCTCTTCTGGCGGGAGATAAGTGGAACGGAACGCCTCGGTGAGGCCGTACATCAGGAATATCTTCGCGGTCGGCAGCGCTCGTCGAAGCCTTGTCAAAACCGCCTGCGGCATGGCTCCGCCGGTGTTTGTGATGTAGCGCAGTTCAGGCAAGAGCTGCTTTTCGAGGGTGGAGTTCGGCTGCGCAAGAAGGCTCCAAAGAGTTGGCACTCCTGCCAGGCCGGTAATCTTCTCTTTGATCAGCATTTGCACGATTTCACGAGCGAAAACGAAATTGATCAAGACCAGGGAAGCGCCCTGCTGGAAGGCCGTGGTCAGTTGGTTCAGGCCGGCGTCAAAACTGAACGGTAGTGCGGCAAGTATGCGCTCCCTGTCAGTGATCCCGAGATAGGCTGAGACGGCAGACGCTCCGACCATCAGGTTCGCGTGGCTGAGCATGACCCCCTTGGGCTTTCCTGTTGAACCCGAGGTATAGAGTATGGCCCCCAGATCCTTGCTGATAGCGGACTCTCTTGCCTCTCCCTTCTCCGTGACGGCCTGGATTTTGTCGAAGTCGAACATGCGTATCGGGAGATCCGGATTTGGTCCTTCTCCCGTTACCGCAACAAATTCCAGCGAGGGAGCGTGATGCAAAACCTGGCTGAGCGCGCTCAGCTTCGAGCGGGAGGTAATCAGGCCCCTCATGCTGGAATCTTTGACGATGTGTGCAACCTGCTCCGGGAATAGTACGGCGTTGATGGGTACAAACACTCCTTCCGCTTGTGCTATCGCGAAGATAGAAGTGACTTGAGCAACGGAGGCTTCGAGATAGATGCCGACGCGATCCGACCGTTTCAAACCGGCTGACTTCAGACCCGCCGCCAGCGCTCCCACCCGCTCACTCACCTGCCGGTAGGTGAGCCTCTCATTGCCATGAACTAGCGCTTCCTTATCCGGAAACCGCTCTGCGCTGGATCTCAACGTGTGATGCAACAAAAAATCCATTTGGCTGCCTTTTTAGGAATCTCGTTCGGATGGCGCCCTGTCAGAATCCGCTCGTCCCTTGCTTATTTGGCCATGTGGTAAACAACTCGGCCGGATATCTTTCCGCAGTCCTCAAAGCGGAAGTTCCAGCCGAGAATATTAACATCATTTAATCGGCCGCGCATCACCCGCCAGGTTTCGGACGGCCTTCAGGCGTTGCAGAGCACATTCCAGGCTCAGAAGGCGCGCCCACTGATCCGCAAACGGAAACTGTATCTGTTTGGAGCGTTCGATGAACCTCTCTAAGGCTTGGCCTTCCATAATTTCCGCGCACAGCAAATCTTTGCTGCGCAGCAAAGCCTGGACCGCGTCGTCTCTCCAGAGGCGGAGGCGTGCGCCGCCATCCGAGGGGGTAGACTGGACGGGGCTTATCGGTAAATACCGGCGCATTCTCTTGACGATCTTGCCGCCGTACAGGGGCACCATGGGCCAAAAGCGGTAGATCGTTTTCCACGAAACCGGCATTGGAGGATAGCCAAGCTCGAGCGGACATTCCGCAAGAGCGGGTTCAATATCCACAAACAGCTGCCGAAAAAGCCGACTTCGGTTGCGAGACCTGGTGCTCGTTTGGAGCATCACATTCAGCACGGATCGCATCAGAAAAAACGATAGGCAAGGCCATATCTGATTCGTGCTGGTTGCTATTCTGCCGTACCATCGCTGAGTCTTCGTCATCAGCATGCAGTGGTCATACTGCAGTGTATTGGGCAGGTGTGTTAAGCCTCCGTTTATGCGCTTGAAGACGTCTGCAAAATGGGCCTGGAGATCGAGACGCACCGAGGCCTCGACAATCGAAGCGTCGAATGTTGCGCCGGCAAAGCGACGCTTTGCCAGTTTGGCGATATCCAGAGGTTCACGTTTTCCAGTCCGTGGCAGCAAGATTTCCCATCCATAGCCTCGCCCCATTTCACCTGAATGGGAGTTGATGCTGATGTCGAAGCTCGCGGCCAACTCGGAGTGAATCTCGTAGATTCGGGCATAGTCAACCAGATCGTACTCACCATCCGTCAGCTGGAGCGCCCGTTGTAAGCGATCAAAATTGTCAGCCGGCCCGGGATTCACATATCTGTGAGGCAGCCCGAGCCTGCGCGCGAGCCGCTGTGAAATCACAACGTCAGGGTACGATGGCGGCCCTGACACCGTTGTGCAAAAACCCACGCCCGCCCCGATCAACGCGGCGACAGCGCCTCGCGAATCATATCCACCTGTAAGATCGCACACCGGCCGGGGAAAAACCGACGTGATCTTGCGTGCGGCGGCGATCACAGTTTCACGCATGGCGGTGAGAGCTTCCGCCCCATCCAAGGAGTCCGCCACAAGATCGGTCAAGCGCCAATAGCGCTGTCCGCTCTTGAAAGTCCCGTTCTTGTACCGATAGCACGTCGCCGACTCGAGCTTGCGTACTTCTTTGTAGAAAGTGCGATCCTCATACATCGCCCCGGTCGCCAGAAATTCCTGACATCCCACGGCATCGAGAGAGATGTTGCCAAGGCCGGCCAACACTAATGAAGATGTTGAAATCGCGGCGGTGTGATCCCAGGTGCGCGAATAGCAGTGCAGAGTCCCCACAATATCGGTAATGATCGTCACCTCACGCTTGGCGGCGTCACCTGTTGCGATTACGAAAAAACCTTCCAATTCTCGGGCCAAGGCGTCCGGTCCGATATTGTTGAGTCGATCGAGCAGGCGATCCTCGTTGCCGGACCCGAACCCCGCATCATGAAACCAGGTGCCGAGCGCAACGAGCCAATTGCCGTTTCTGCGATCGATTTTGACCGGGGCAACCGAGCCGTTGTATCTTGGGAAGGAAGCTACGAAGGCGAAGTCGGTTTCGAGTACTCCGCAAGGCTTCTGCGATTTCAAGTTTTCGGCCAACCGGATTCCGGAGCGGAATGCTTCCTCTGCATAACTGCGATTTTCCCCGCCCGGAACTACGATCAGTAAATTCCCCATGCGATATACCTCGGGATCAAGGGCTGATCTGAAGGGTTTTTGGCCTATTGGTTATTGCTGGTAATACGCTTTTTCCGGTGAGGGAGCATACCATCCGTCAGCTGGAGGGCCCTTTGCAGTCGATCAAAACTGGCGGCCGGCGCCCGATTTTGCACATCAGGCGGTCTTGGCGACGGGTCCAAGGCAAGATGGCAGGGATTTTGCCCCTTAATGAGGTGTAGGGTTTTTGGAAGGCTCTAAAGTCTTGAGCCTCGACTTGGCCTCGTTATCAATTTGTGGTGGTGGCTTCTGCGCTAGTAATTTATTCAGTGTTGCTATCGCTTCCTGTTTCATTCCCACTTCGAGGTAAAGACTACTCAACTCGAGATAGGAAAAGTAATTTTGAGAATTCCACTCAATGGAGTGCTCAAAATCTTCCCTGGCGAAAGTTAGCCGTCCTGATCCCGTGCTGTGATGGAAATAAATCATCGCACGCATATAATGTCCGATACTAAGAAAGTATTTCTGCCTGGGATTCTCAGCAGTGTATGCCGGACGTTTGAGGAAATAGCTCAACTGGTCAACGGCATTCCAATAATTACCGTGAGCATAAAAATTCAGCCCAGGGAAAAAGTGCGAGTTTATTATATCGCCAACTGCAGGCCCCGCATCGAGTTCGGTGTATGTCATTGGTATTGGAGGGCCGCTGTCGATAATCGAAATTCCGGCCGGGATTTGAGCGTGGCCTGTCACGCTGAAAACAGTTCCTATCAGGATCGAAAGGGCGGCCAAGCTTCTGCGAATGCAGATGACGGATGGGATGCGTTTTTGAGTGGATGCCGCGCGCTCATATATTCTTGAATCATGGGAGATGAGGGCATTAGCTCGGTCAACGTGATGGACTTGAGGCTCTGTATGCCCTTCTGGACGATGGATTATATTCATCGGGTCTTCTCCAAATCGAGCGGATTACTTTTTTACTTCTCAGCTTCTTGTTGACCTGCTCCTCTGCCACTGTCCAGATCGCTGTTTGGACCATCATAACAGGAAGCCCTGCAGCATTCAATCCCCTGATTTTGCACTTGTTTCAAGCATCGAACCCGATCCTGATTCCTTTATTCAAACAGTACTTCGACCGATATCATTGTTTCGGCTGCCACGTCGCTTTCCGCGCTTGCTCGTCTGCGCTACCTCGTCAAGTCCCGACCACTGCAGCGACAACATGTGGCCTACAGTATCGCTGCTCGGCACGGAAGATGGCGCATGTCTGGATTGGACGGAGCGCAGAACAACGGAGGTGCAATCTGCAATTGTTGTTTCCAATGGCCGCTTGCTTCCCCTCGTGTTGCACTGGGTCAGCGTCAAAGGATTGGTGAGCACAGTCATTTCTCTTGCACCCTATCGATTGACTGAGGGTATACGCCTACCCA
>JBEKYG010000338.1:0-6069 GCA_049511215.1 Acidobacteriota bacterium
ATGACGAGCATCACTGCAACCGAAGCCCGAAAGCGACTCTATCGTCTGGTTGACGACGTCGCGGAATCACACGAACCGATCCGGATCGCCGGCAAGCGCAATTCCGCGGTCTTAATATCGGAGGAAGATTGGCGCGCCATTCAAGAGAGCATTTACCTGAGCAATATCCCTGGGATGAGGGCATCAATCCGCAAGGGACTTAAGACTCCGGTGGACCAGTGCGCAGAGGAGTTGAAGTGGTGACCTGGAGGCTGGTATTCACCAGGCAGGCGCAACGCGACGCCAAAAAGATCGCGCGCTCCGGTCTCAAGCCCCAGGCCCAGCGCCTGCTCGACCTTCTCAGAAAAGATCCCTACCAGTCTCCGCTGCCTTTCAAGAAATTGGTGGGTGACCTGGCAGGAGCTTGCTCTCGGCGAATCAATATCCAGCATCGGCTGGTTTACCAGGTTCTGGACGATGTCAGGACGGTGAAAATCATCCGCATGTGGACCCATTACGAATAAGCGGCGAACCCGCCATTGGAGCCGCCGGATTGCGCCGCGGACGGCAATCGGTGCTAGAATATTCCGTGAAATCGAGATTTTCCGGAGAAACACCATGGGCAGCCGGGGCAACGCGAATCTCCTGTCACGGATTGGAGGCGCTGAACAGGCCGGCATGCTTGATGCGTCTCGTTCCAGCTTCGTGATTTCCGAAGCATGTCGCCATGGCGTTAGTTAACGGCGTGGAATACGTGCTGATCTGGAATTGCACCCACATCGCTAAGGCGGCTTTGCGGAGCCGAATCGATGTGATCTGCCGTGCGAATGGGTACAATCCGCCGGTGATCCGCGTACCCGAGGAACTGCTGGAGGGATAAGTCAATGCGGCAAGACAGAATTGTCGAAGAAGTACGCCGGATCCGCGAAGCCTACGCCAGGCAGTTCAATTATGATCTCCAGGGCATTCATCGTGACCTGAAGGAACAGGAGGAGCAAAGCGGACGGAAGACGGTTTCTCTGCCACCGAAGCGAGCCGCCAAGCCATCAGTGTCACGATAGCAATAGCTGCCGCCGGAAAGAAGAGAGGCAACCCGCACCCCGGTGCTGATCGAGAAGCGCGGGTGAGAGCCGCGGAAAATGGGCACATATTAGCCGGCCAATCGCTTCCCTGTTTTGTGGGGATGATTGCTAATGAATCTCGGGCGGGCATTCCTGAAATCTCGAAAAAAAACGCGAAGCGTCCCTGGTTTCCCCAACGCCGGCGCTCTGCGGCGCGGCTTTTTCGCGGCCGCTGCATTGCCTTGTCAGACGTCCCGCACAACGACTTTGATTTCGGCCTGACATCTATACGCGACGCTGGGTTGATACCTTTATTCCGCCTTCGGCGCATGCCAATTCCGCGGGATGGGCTGGAGCATACTCACGCGGTTTCCCTCGGTGTCGATGAACGAGACATATTGCCCCACGCCGGGTATCTCCATCGGCCCGCCGAGCATTTTACCGCCCGCATGTGTTACTTCCTTGACTGATTCTGCGATATCGTCCACCGCGATAACGATGGACGGATATTGCGCGGGCCAATCGGGCCTTTTCGGGAAAAAGCCGCCGTTAATCGCGCCGGCCCTTTGGGGGCCGTTCTCGCCGGTCTCCGTGGTGGTTGCGAGGACGTAGTTGCCCATGTCTTCGCCAAGCATCCGCGTTTGCCAGCCGAATGCCGATTCATAAAATCTCGCCATCCGTTCCCTGTTGTCGTATGGCATCTCGAAATGAACGACGGGATTCATGATATTTCCTCCTTATCCGTAGAAGTGTAATTTCTCTATATGCCAAATGCCGTCTGACGCAAGGTATAGAGAACATGCGAGATAATTGGCCGGACGGACATGGGTAGTATATTCGGGATGCCGACTCGGATCAATGTGCCT
The DNA here is from genome assembly GCA_049511215.1 of Acidobacteriota bacterium. Classification (GTDB taxonomy): domain Bacteria; phylum Acidobacteriota; class UBA6911; order UBA6911; family UBA6911; genus JAFNAG01. The sequence goes on from JBEKYG010000338.1 coordinate 1,907, forward strand.
ATCCAGCCAAAAAACTTCAAGTTCAACGAGGGCCTTCTCGCCCGCTCAACCGGACACCTTGCGTGGTTGACCCCGCGAACCGAATACCGACGGGCGGCGACTCCACCCGGGCCGTCCCGCTCCAGCGTCATCGACCGACAGGAACGATCGAATTCACCCACCCTTGACGAAAATCTCGCCAGATCACGAAGTACGGATATCGCGGTTCCGACCGCCGTTTGAGCCTCGTCAAAGCAGAATATGTTCTCTGCTCTGCAAAGACGGATGAGGGTGCGCCGGACATTGTCATTGGCAGCGGACATCCTGCGCTCCGAGAATGGCGCGGAGAAACAAATCTCGGTGTCTTATTCGCCGACGGAGTATTGGGATGACACCGGGCTCGGGACCGAACGATCTCGTGATCCTGGTGGCTGACAAGAATATGGAATATTATTGGTCACAACCGATCCGATGACGGCATCAAGCCCGGGTGTCTGGAGTGCAGCCATTCCACCACGTCTTTTTCCAGATGCTCGGCAAACTCGACCAGTTCGTCGGCGTCTGCATCGGTGGTGCCGCCTGCATAATCATATTCGATCGTGTTGCGTTTGATGCGGCAAGTCTCCAGGTAAATCGTGTCTGCCTTGCGGTCTCTGCCGAGAATCAACGGCAACGCCTGCAGTGTCCGATAGTGAGCGAGGTTCTGCATAGTGCGGTAGCCTTCGGCGTACAGGAGGATCGTGCAGAGTTTGAGTGCTGCGTTGTAAGCGATCCCGAAGCGCCAGTCATCGGAAATCCCTTCTGCGCGAGCATCCTTGAGGTCACGCTGCACGATGGCCAGCAGGTTGCTGATCTCCTGTCGGCTGGTCTTGTGAGGCCGCAGCCAGCCGTTAGCCTCCCAGTCCTTCAAGGTCACGTTCTGAGCCCTTTACCAAGAATCTCGGCGCAGACAACACCGAGGTCACAAAATGATCCTTCACTCTGACACGCCTGCCACACTCGGCAGGATTTATCACATGCGGATTGATTTGTCGGCCCAGGCGGTTGCTGACTGCGGCGAGCAGGCCCGACACCTCACGCAAACCGATGTTGCCGATCACCATCAGATCAACATCGCTTTCCGCGCCTTCCGTCCCGCTGGCCAAAGAGCCGAACACGAAGGCGCACCGGATATCATCGGTCTTGAGTGCCTCGGCCAAAACGTCGGCTAGACCCACGGTCTTGAGCACCAAAAGGCGGATCTCGGCATACAGCGGATGGCGTCCATTGGCTGCATAATAGACGCGGTTGCCGTCTTTTCGGCTGGTCAACAGTTCCAGTTTGACGAGCTTCCCTAAGTCCTGCCGCACGGTGCCAATAGCAAAACCAGTCTGCCGGTGAATCGCGCGCAGATGCAACTCGCCGGCCTTGATGCCGAATAGGACACGGAAGATTTCCGCGCGCACCCGCGAGCAGACCAATTGAGCCAACAGGTTCATATGTATGCTTTTACCATACATCCGTGCGGTATTGCCATACAAAACCGCGCTTGCCGCTAGGGGACTTGTTTGCCTCATGGCCTGCTTCATGAGGCTTTTAAGAGTACGTCGACCGGCCACAGCCACACAAAATCTCACCGCAAAGGCGGGCGCCGGCATAAGTTCACGGTGACGCCGGAAACCAGACTGATCGTGGCGGGACTCGTTCCAAACCGCGGGGATCGTCTCCGAAAAATTGACGAGCTGATCCAACCCAGGCTTCACCAACTCCGCGGGCTGCCGGATGGTATTTCCCCAAAAAACGTAGATGTAGTGTTCACGCCCAATACCGAGGCAACCCTTTCAAACCTGCTTTCCATCGTTGCAGATAGTTTTTCGGTTACTACCGCCTGACACGCCGCTGCACTCAAGGGAAAAGAGAAACTCTGCCAGATGAGTTTCGATTGTGGACGAGAAATCGCAGACATCATTTTCAATCAGAGCTTTGCCGTCGCCAGACCCCTATCCGCAGGTTTTGGCAAAAGGGCAAGTTCGGCTTCATGTTACAATGACGGGCAGAATGGAGCGAGGTTATGAAGCAACAGCTGTCGGATTTGCTGCTGCGGTTCCGTGACGAGCTCGGGAGTGCCTTGGGCAATAATCTTGAACAGATAATTCTGTATGGTTCCCAGGCCAGAGGCGATGAAACGCCCGACTCGGATGTGGATGTACTGGTCGTATTGCGGGATGCGAGCCCTGGCGATCGGGAAAAGATCCATCAGACTGCCTATCGACTGATGTGGGATCGCGAATTTCAGCCATTGATCACACTGAACATTATTGACGGTGAATATTTTCATCTGCTGAAAGAGGCGGATTCTACTTATCTCAGAAACATCCAGAGCGAGGGCAAACCGCTGTGGCCGGCAAGCGAGACGAAGCCAAACATTGGTTGAAACGGGCGGGTGAGGTTTACCGTTTGCGGAAGTTGCTGCATTCATTGCAGCAAGCGAACTCCTTCCCAATTTTGGACCAAGGCGATCGATGATGTCGTTCGATGGCATAGGATTTACTCCACCCACAGCTCGGATATCGGCACAGCCCATAGATGCGGCCCGAACGGGACCACTTTTTCACCCGCATAAAGGACAACTCCTGCGGCGAACTGCTTCCCGGCATCTTCGGCCAGACTGCGCAGGCCGCTGAAGTCCTGGGCGCTGACGGCATGCGATGACTTCACTTCGATCCCCGCCACGCGTCGCCCGCCTTCTTCGAGCACAAAATCCACCTCCTTGCCTGCTGCCGTCCGATAATGCATCAGCAAAGGCCTGCTCTCTTCCCACTCGGCTTGCTTGAGCAATTCGCAGCCGACGAAGGTTTCGAGGAATCGACCGGACAGGTTGGCATCCTTGAGCACGGCATCCTCGGCCGCATTCAGCAGATGGGCCATGAATCCCGTGTCCCCCAGGAGCACCTTGGGCGCCTTGACCAGCCGTTTGCTCAGATTTGCGGTCCAGGCGGGAATGCGTTGGATGAGGAACGCGGCTTCAAAAAGCGCCAGGTAGCGCTGGAGAGAGGTGTGCGGAATGCCGGCGCTGCGTGAAAGCTCCGAGATGTTCAGCAGTGCTGAGGAGCGGGCCGCCAGCAGAGCCAGCAGCCGCGGCGTCTCCATAAGACCGTCGATGTTGGAGAGATCCCGGATGTCTCGCTGCAAGATCGTGGTCAGGTAGGATGCGAACCAGGCGCGCCTCGGCGTAGCGGCTCGCCGGATGGCCTCGGGATATCCGCCTCGATGGATGCGCTGGGCCAGGGAGGTGCCATGGACTGCCCTATCGTTGATTGGGAATCCCTTTCCCGAAAGAAGACGATTGATAAAGGTCTCGCGCCGGCCCTCGATCTCACCCTGGGAAAAGGGCCGCAGCGTGAGGATTTCCATCCGTCCAGCCAGCGACTCGGAGAGTTTTGGCAACATCAGGACGTTGGCGGAGCCGGTGAGGATGAATCGGCCGGGCCTCCGGTCCACGTCCACGGCCATTTTGATCGCGGGGAAGAGGGCGGGGGCCTTCTGTACTTCATCGATAATTATGGTCCCTTCCAAGCCGCTGAGATATCCGCGCGGATCGGCGGCCACGCCCCCCAGCACCGCGGAATCATCCAGGGTGATATAGGCGGCTTTGCGGATGCCCGCGGCCAGCGCTCGCACCAGGGTAGTCTTGCCGGTTTGCCGGGCGCCGTTGATCAGCACGACCGGAGATTCGGCCAGACCTGCCCTTACCAAAGTTTCGATATTTCGCCGTATCATGGTGAATATTTTACCATTCAGTGGTTAATTTGCAAGCACGATCGCGATCAGGTAATGTTCTGTTTCAGTGTTGCTGTTCAAAGATGAACGGACCACCGGCGTGTCCACCCACGCATTTTCCAGTTTACGGTGAATATCTCGCCGGTTTATGGCTGACAATCAGCCACTAGACGGATAATTCTTAAAGACAAATAATTGCCGCCAGACGGGCTTAGGCATCCGGATGGAGTGCGGCGCCAATCCGGAGATTGACATCGGTAGACCGACAGCGTACGCTATGGCGTACGCCAAGGAGACATGATTATGACGAGCATCACTGCAACCGAAGCCCGAAAGCGACTCTATCGTCTGGTTGACGACGTCGCGGAATCACACGAACCGATCCGGATCGCCGGCAAGCGCAATTCCGCGGTCTTAATATCGGA
>JBEKYG010000339.1:0-6067 GCA_049511215.1 Acidobacteriota bacterium
CGCTATTCCGAGTTCCGGACTATGCCGAGTAAAGCCAGCACGATTAGGTTGTGCCTTCGTGAAGTGGACCTTTTGGTGGTTCTCGTTCAGTTTAAACTCGGCATAGTCCCAGACTTGAGCTACAGGGATTTTAAGAAAGACAATAGACGGTCGGATGGTTTGTATCGGCCTGCTTTGCCATTGATCGGTCTTGTCTTTGCAAGTGCCTTGTCCTTGGCGGCTAGATCCGCATCCAGATAGATCTGGGTTGTTGCGACTGATTCATGACCTAACCAGAGCGCAATCGTCGAAAGATCTACTCCTGATGCGCGCAATTCCATCGCGGCCGAATGTCTGAACACGTGAGGAGTTACATTCTTCTGCCGAAGGGAGGCACATCTTTGTCCGGCTATAGCCAGATATTTGGCCACCATGTATTCCACCCCATCGGCACTTAACCTGCCACCTCGTGCATTAGGAAATAAGATATCGGAGCCGTATCTAGCAGGTTCCCGCAGCCATGCTTTCAGTACTTTGACCGATTGCTTCGCCAGAGGCGTACAGCGTTCCTTTCGACCCTTGCCCAGGCATTGCACATAGGCACCAGTGCCCAGCTGCACATCCGGCCGGCGCAGACCGGTCATTTCGGAGAGACGCAGGCCGGTCTGCAGTGCTACCAGCATAAACACATAATCGCGGCGACCACCCCACTTGGTCTGGTCAGGGGCGGCCAGCAAGGCGTCGATCTCCGGCCGCGTAAGAAACGTGACCAGAGTCTTCTGCACCCGTTTGGCTGGAATTGCTAGAATACGCTGAATCTGCGCAGAATGAGCAGGCTCCTGGTAGGCAGCGAAGTTGAAAAATGACCTTATGGCCGTAAGACGCAAATTACGGCTCCGGGCCCCATTACCGCGGTTTTTCTCAAGGTCCCCAAGAAAAGCGGCAATCAGGGGCGTATCCAGATCTTGCAGCCCCAAAGAGGACGGTTGCTTGTGCAATCGCTTCTGAGCAAAATCCAACAGCAAACGGAAGGTGTCGCGGTAAGAAGCGATCGTATGCGGGCTGACCTGTTTTTGCGCAATGAGCCTTTGGGTGAAGAATGATTCCAATAGAGACGGGAAACTGGATTCTGATTTCATTCTCGTTCCTCCCATCTCCGCTCCAGACGAGCGGCGGCTAGACTCATCAACTCAGGACAGAGCGATAGGTACCAATAGGTATGGTTGACACCGACGTGTCCGAGGTATGTCGAGAGAATAGGCACACATCGATCCACATCCTGACCGGACCTGTACCACGACACAAGCGTCCTGAGGGCGAAGTGGTGCCTGAAGTCATGTAGACGCGGACCATAGGTTTGCTTCGCACTCCGCAAACCAGTTTTCCCGGAAACCCTATGAAACGCTCGACACACGATACGCGGTGTCAGAGGTCTGCCGCGATCAGAGACAAAAAAGAACTGACTGCTTTGCCTGCGGAGAAATCGGTCCCGCCGTCGGGCGTACTCTGTCAGTGCTTGCTTTGTTGAGGTGTGTATCGGTACAAAACGAGATTTGCCAAACTTGGTACGGCGAATGGTCAGTACGCCCTCTTGCAGGTCGACGTCCGGGCGTTGCAAGGCTAACGCCTCACTGATTCTCAGGCCCGTAACGGGCAAAAGACCGAAGAGATAGTAGTACGTCCAGGGGCGCAACCCATCTTTGGGCCGCAAACGGAGAGCCTCATCCATAAGGCGACGGATCTCTTCGTCAGTGTAAGGATAGGGTTTGGCTCTGCTTTTTTGCCACGGGAGCAGATCGCATGGAGGAACTTCCGTACGCGGATCAGTGGCGCTTCGATATCGAGCAAATCCGCGCACAAAGCTGAGCCGCGCAGCCCAACTCTGAGGATTGACTTCTCGAGGTAGCGTGGACCATTCAAGGGCCAATTTTATGGTGACATGGGATTTCCCGTGCTTCTCGAGAAACGAAATAAACGTTGGTAATGCCGCGCCAGCATCCTTCATTTTGTAACCCAGAGCGCGGCGCATCACCAAGTATTCGTCGACGGCAGCTCGGAGAGTGTTCATAATTCACCTCCTGGCCATGGACGGGCCAATTCTCGCAGTGCAGTCAAATCAACCTTGGCATATATAGCAGTTGTGTTTGGATCCCTGTGGCGCAGGATGGCTCCAATATCACTGAGTGATCCGCCCCGCCGCAACATTTCAGTCGCTAAACCATGACGGAACAGATGAGCGCCCTTGCGTTGCGAATTGATTCCCGCCCTGGCCAAGGCGCGCTTTACGACTAAGCAGATTGCACCGGCTCCAGAGAGTTCCCGACGGGGGGCCTTGGCACGCACAAAAACGTGCCTGCTTGCGCACGTGGGGCGGCCTCTTTGAAGGTAAATAGCAATAGCTTTACCCACATCAGCGGGCAACGGCAGTTGATCTGAGGGACCTCCCTTGCCGTGAACCGTGATTTGGCCAGCCTCCCAATCGATATCATCTATTTTAAGGAAGGCAACTTCGCACGCACGGAGGCCCAATCGAGCAAGTAACAGTAGGATCGCATGGTCACGGAGACCAGTGGCAACCTGAAGATTACAGTGATCCAAGACTTGCTCTATCTGATCCGGCTCCAGAAACTTCGGAATATCGGAGAGCGACCAACTAGCCACAGCAGGCACACACGGGGCGAGATCGGCAGTTAGGTCGCCCCGAAAATGTAAGTAGCGCAAGAATGAGCGCAAAGCTTTCGTCATGCTCTTGGCAAAGCTGTGACTGTGATCTTGAGCATGAAGCCTTACAAATCCCGTAATATCCTGCGCGCAAAGCTTCGAAAAATCGATCGTGAGGCCGGAGAATTTCACTTCAAGAAACTTGCGCACATAGGATAGGTAAATCTTCGAGGTGCTCTCACGAAGTGTCCGCTCATGGGTCAGGTACAGTCGGAAATCATCCAACAACTTGTCGCGGGTGCCCATGGGTGCCACGTGGAAAGAAATCACACCTATCCGACACAACACATCATTCAGGCGATGCAAAGCAGCCGAATCGCCGTTGAGTGGTCGACGATGTAAGTATCTATTTTTGAGAAACTGGTCGGCTCTTTCTTCGCTGACGTCCTCGGCTTTGTAGCCGTTCTCGGCAAGCCATCTGTTGAAATCAATTATTACTCGAACCTGTTCTTCAGCCGATTGCTGCGAGAAACCCTGTTCAGTCAGAAGCTCCAGATACGAGTCGATGTAGAAGCCAAGGGGCTCTCGATGCAACCTCGACAAAGTCCTGGGACCGAAGACAATCTTGTTCATAGAAATTTCCTCCTTTCAGGGCATATCGGAGGAAAAGTCCTACGGTGTTTTAGGTGTTTTATGCCGAGTGTTTAAAAAAAATCCTAGTGAGCTTCTGGCTGCGGCGGCTTTACTCGGCATAGTCCGGAACTCGGAATAGCGCACGAAAGAAGCTCTTTTCCGGCACGCCATCCTCGGCGAAGTGCTCAGCTTGCGCAAATGTGCGGAAAATGCCGCAAAATATCAATCCGGATTTCATGTCCATTGCGCCGAGGACATTGCCGATCAGAGGATCACTCAAAGGAGATTTCACAAAAGCGTCGTTCAGCGTCTGTCGGATCACGGCATTCTCGGCCCGCGGACGATTTGCGCCCATGCCGTCCATCTCGCAGATGAGGAATGGGATGTTCTTGCGCAAGCTCAGACAGCGGTTGTCCATAATCCGCAATCCAACATGAATAACGGCGTTGGGGTCATGGATCTCCTGAAGGCCACCCGGAAGGGAGTACTGGTGGGTCTCGGTACGGATGCCATGACCGGCAACATGCTAGAGGAATTGCGCAGTGCTCTCTGGGCGCAAAGGCTCCTTCACCGCAACCCAGGCGTCGCCTTCGGCGCGGCAGTGGATCTTCTCATCAAAAACAATCAGGAGATCGCCAACCGCTACTTTCAAAAGGTCGGACAATTGAAGGCAGGTTGGATGGCGGACCTGATCTGCATCGATTACTTCCCTCCAACGCCGATAAACGAAAACAATTTCCCGGGCCATTTGATCTTCGGGCTTTCGCAGGCGGCAGTCGATACCACGATTGTTGGCGGAAAGGTCCTGATGAGGAACAAGAGGTTTACCTTCCTGGATGAAGAGAAAATCTCCGAGTGTTCACAAAAACTATCCGCGGCCCTCTGGGAACGGTTTTAGAGCAACCAATGTAATTTCAGAAGTTCTGACATGCAGAGCTGCGATTCAGACACGAACAACGCAGCCACGAAGGACTTGGAGTAGCAAAGCCGCAACCAAAATCAAAAGCTTAACGCAGAGGACGCGGAGATCAACGGAGAGGTCGCGGAGGTAGGATAGCAGAGGACTGAGAACGACTGTATCCTCTCCGCCCCGTATGGTAAAAAAACCTGGCGGACCGCAAAACAAGGCACATGATCAGTTGGAATCAGGAATGAATGGCAATTTGGGATGACGCTCCAAGGTGGAAAGCGACACAAATGCGGCGTCGGGCGCGAGTCGTCGTAAACGCGTCGCTTCAAATCCGCATCAGAAGAGAAATCAGGTTAGGCAGCTTTCCGGTAGTAATACTTCAACGTGCCGCCCAGTCGTTCCCGGCATGCGATTTCGCCGACGGTTTGGCCCACCTCGTTTCCAGGAATGATCAGTCGGTTTCCGATCCCTTGATGGTTTCGCTCCGAATGAAAATGGTCCAGGAAGCTAACCGTGGCGGCATGCAGGGACCTCTCCCCGAAGAAGATCATGCGCTCGAGACACTCGTCTTTCAGGCTCCGCATGAAACGTTCAATATGCGGGGACAAGTTCGGAGAACGCGGCGGCAGTCGCACAGACTCAACTCCGCTTTCCTCCAGGGTGATCCGGAACGCTTCGGAAAATTTCGCGTCGCGATCCATCAGCAGATATCGCTTTCCACGGAGGAATCCTGCTTCGGCGTCGGTTACATTCCTGGCAATCTGGAGCATCCACACCTCGTCTGGATACGCGGTGAGGCCGGCCAAATGCACCCGGCGAGTCGCCAGTTCCATAAAGAAAAGCAGGTAGTAGGTGATCAATCCGCTTTTCGTCCAAACCGCGATCGTCGTGAAATCGACCGAGGCAAGAACATCCCAGTGGGCATTGAGGAAGCTCTTCCAGGGCGACTGGCGCTTTCGGTCAGGTGCCGGCTCAATTCCGTGGGCTTTCAGAATGTTCGCAACCGCCGTATCCGAGATTGCGTACCCGAGATTCCGGAGCGCACCCTGGATGCGTCTGTAGCCCCAGCGTGGGTTCTCCCTGGCCAGCTTCAGAGCCAGGTCCACGGCCTCCTGCGGAACAGGCGGCCGTCCTACGTTCTTCCGCCGCCCGCTGAAGTCCCAATGGCGCGCAACAAGCTCCCGATGCCATCGCAGGATCGTGTCCGGAGTAACGATGGTGGCGAGCTGTTCGAGCATCTTTCGCCCGAGGATCTTGCCCTTGACGGCTAACCTCCGCCGCTGGTCGTCGTTGAGCAAGATCCGTTTTTTCCCGAGTTTCTGGCGGAGCACTCGGTTCTCTGTCAGAAGGTAGTCGATCGCATCCTGTTGTCGACGATTGACCCAGCCGGCGAGGATCAAAAGGAACAGCTGCCAGGGCTGCAGGATTGCTTTCACATTTTCCTCCGGATACGAGGTGAAAATCTGCAGCATCGGGCATCCATGACTGCCTGTCAAGCAGCGCATCCGTCGCCTCCGGCGCTCTCGGCAAATAGTTCCCGTTACAATCATTTACGGTTAGGCAGAATATTTTTGCCAAACAGGGGTCTTTCGGGAAAGGCTCATCCGGCTATGGCGGCACGTGATTCGTCGCCGCAGCCAGAAACGTCGTCCGAACTGGGACCGCCTGGGCCGGTATTTTGATCGCTGGTTACCCCACCCCTGCATTCTTCACCCTTTCCCGCAAGTGAGGTTCGACGCCAGACATCCGAGGTAGGAGCCGTATGCGTTATGTGGCGTCCGCGCTTACGTGGCGCCGAGGCGGCAGCACCAGTGGTGAACACCATTGCCGAAAAGCGGGCGCCACATAAGTTCAGCCGTTACAGTGCTCGCAGAAACGTCATTA
>JBEKYG010000340.1:0-6053 GCA_049511215.1 Acidobacteriota bacterium
ATGGGGCGGCCGGCCTGGACGATGCCGATGCCCGCGGTGTTAATGTAGACGCCGTCACCCTTGCCTCGGTCCACGACCTTGGTATCTCCCGTCACCAGCTGAACGCCGGCCGCCTTGGCGGTGAGACTCATAGACTCCACGATGCGGCGAAGCGTTTCGATCGGAAGCCCCTCCTCCAGGATGAATCCTGCACTCAGATAGAGCGGCTGCGCACCGCACATGGCCAGATCGTTGATCGTGCCGTTGACGGCCAGGGTACCGATATCGCCACCGGGAAAGAAAAGGGGGCGGACCACATAGGAGTCGGTGGTGAAGGCGAGCTTGCGCGCGCCGAATTCGAGTACAGCGCCGTCATGACGAGAGGCGAGAGCAGGGTTACTGAACAGCGGTAGAAACAAGCTCTCGATCAGTTGATGAGTCAGCCTGCCTCCGCCCCCATGGGCCAGCAACACGTTGGGGTATGAGTCGATCGGGATCGGGCAATAGAACTCAGGCGCATCCTCAGGTTTCACGGTTCAATCTCCTAGGTGCAGTGCATCATCCTTCAGACGGACCCTTCGATAGCGATAATAGGCGGCGCAGGCTCCCTCGTTCGAAACCATGGTCGCTCCCAAAGGGTGCTCTGGTGTGCACGCGGTACCGAATGCAGGGCATTCGTGGGGTTTCTTGACACCCCGCAGCACAGATCCGCTGATACATATCGTCGATTCCTCGACAACACGATCGGCCACGCCAAAACGTTTTTCCGCGTCGAGAGCAGCGTACTTCGGCCGTAGTCCCAGGCCACTGGCAGGTATCTCACCGACCCCGCGCCACTTGCGCGGCACCACCTCGAACACATCCCGGATCAGGTCCATGGCGGCCCGATTCCCGTCCCTTTGCACCGCGCGCGTGTATTGATTTTCCACCTCGACGCGCCCTTCCTCCAGCTGCCGAATCACCATGTAAATTCCCTGGAGGATATCCAACGGCTCGAACCCTGTCACCACGATCGGAACACGATATTTGCGTGCGATGGGTTCGTACTCGGAGTAGCCCATCACCGTGCATACATGTCCGGCGGCCAGGAACCCTTGCACGAGGTTTGAGGGCGAGGAGAGTATGGCCTCCATGGCCGGCGGCACGAGCACGTGTGAAACCAGCAGGGAAAAATTCGTTATCTCCTGCTGGAAAGCCTGATAAGCCGCCATGGCAACGGCCGGGGCTGTGGTCTCGAAGCCCACCGCGAAAAAGACCACCTGGCGTGCTGGATTCTCGCGCGCAACTTTTAGAGCATCGAGCGGGGAATAAACGATGCGGATGTCGCCACCTTGTGCCTTGACCGAGAGCAGATCCATTGACGTGCCCGGAACGCGCAGCATGTCGCCGAAGGAACAAAACACCACGCCGGGAGTTGCGGCGATTTCGATTGCCTTCTCGATCAGCTCCACCGGTGTCACGCAAACGGGGCAGCCGGGACCGTGGACGAGAGTTACCTCTTTCGGCAACAGTTCATCAACCCCGAACCTCACGATAGCATGGGTCTGGCCGCCGCAGACCTCCATGATTGTCCATGGCCTGCTTGTGATATGCCGGATGGCCCGCGCGTAGCGCTCCGCAGCCTTGGGATCGCGATACTCGTCGATGAACTTCATTTTGCTTCGTTGCCCTCCAGCTCGGCCAGCTCTCCCATCTCACGCAGGTATTCGAAAACCTGATCGGCTTCCGCTTCGTCAATGGTGTTGAGGGCAAAGCCTACGTGTACCAGCACATAATCGCCGACCTTGGCCTCGGGGACGTAGGCGAGGTTGACCTGCTTGATGATACCAGCGAAGTCCACACGCCCACTCCGAAGTATGGAGTCGCCGCCGTCGATGCTCATGATTTTTCCGGGAACAGCAAGGCACATCTCACTCACTCCTTTGTTTGGAACGTAGAGCCGCGAAGATCTGTCCCACCGCGATTCCCCCATCATTAGGGGGAATGCGCTGGTGCCAGTAGGGCCGGAAGCCCTCGGCTTCCAGCCGCCGGACCGTACGTTCCGTCAAAAACCTGTTTTGAAAACAGCCGCCCGACAAAGCGACACGCTCCAGCGCGACGCGTCGAGCGACCGCGATGATAATTTCCGCGAGCGATCGGTGAAACCGCGCGGAGATGGTCCCGATCGGCGCGGCGTTTTTCAGATCCTCGAGAATTGCCAGAATCAAGGGCGCCCAGTCGACGACGACCAGCTCTGTCTCTCCATCCTCTTGCTGAACCCCCAGTGTGAACGGATAACCATCGTCGGCTTCATCCTCGCACGCTGCAAATTCAAACTCCATGGCCGCCTGGCCCTCATAGCTGGCCTTTTGGCGTAACCCGGTGATCGACGCCGCCGCGTCGAAGAGCCGGCCTGCACTCGAAGTCAGCGGCGAGTTTATCGACCTCGACAGCATCTGGCGCAGAATCGCCGCGTCCCGGCGCTTGAACGACCGCAGCGGTATCAGGTCCGCGCGATCGAAGAGCGTCTCACCGAAGATCTCGTAGAGTACTCCAAGCGCCGTCCGGCGCGGCTCTTTGATCGCGCCGGCACCGCCGGGCAGACGGAAGCGGCGCAAGGAGGCGACGCGCCGGAACGAGGAATTGTCCGTCACCAGAAACTCTCCGCCCCAGATAGTGCCGTCCAGACCATAGCCCGTGCCGTCCCAGGATACCCCAAGCACCAGGCCGTCCAACTCATTTTCGGCCATGCAGGCAACGATGTGAGCGTAGTGATGCTGTACCGCGATCAGCGGGCGATTGTAAGATCGAGCAAACCTCGTGGAGAAATAATCAGGATGCATATCTGTGATCACTGTCTCGGGCTGAACCTCGTAAAGCTTGCGGAAACTGTCGATCACTTCGCGAAACGCTGCTAATGCCTCAGGAGTTTCAAGGTCCCCTATGTGCTGGCTCACAAAAACATTGTTCCGGACAGCGAGGGCGATGGTGTTCTTCAAGTGGCCGCCGACAGCCAGCATGGGAGGTGCAGGCTGCCTGAGGCTCAGCGGCAATGGCGCGTAGCCGCGTGCCCTGCGCAGCACGAGTTCTCGTCCAAGCATGACCCTCACGATAGAATCATCCACGTGACGCACAATTGGGCGGTTGTGCACCAGGAACAGATCCGCCATGCTTCCAAGCCGCTGGAGTGCTTCGTGCTCGTCGAAGCATATGGGCTCATCCGACTCATTTCCGCTGGTGGCAACCACGGGGAATGACAACTCCCGCAGCAGCAGGTGGTGCAGAGGCGTATAGGGGAGCATTGCCCCCAGATATGGATTGTTGGGAGCCACGGAGGATGCAATCCGGCCGTTCTCGCCGCGGGCATGATTGCGCCGCAACAGCACAATCGGGGATTCGGGAGAAAGCAGCAGGCGCTCCTCGAAGCGTGACGTTTCGCAGTGGTCCCTTATGTTGGGGATGTTTGGGTACATCAGAGCCAGCGGTTTTTCCTCCCGATGCTTGCGTGCGCGCAGACGCTCCACGGCGTGGTTATTGCGCGCATCGACGATCAGGTGAAAGCCACCCAACCCTTTGACGGCAACGATTCTCCTCAAGCGCACCGCTGCCGCTGCCTGGAGGAGAGCATCGTGGCCATCTGCCAGGGTTCTTCCCGTCGCATCCCATAGCTCGAGTTTTGGCCCGCACACCGGACAGGCCGTAGGTTGCGCGTGGAAGCGCCGGTCCATCGGGTCCTCATACTCGCGGCGACACTCCGGACACATCTCGAAGCGCTTCATTGAAGTGTTGGCGCGATCGTAAGGGAGCGACTCGATGATGGTAAAGCGAGGGCCGCAGTTCGTGCAGTTGGTGAATGGATAGCGATAACGGCGATTCTCCGGATCCAAAATGTCGGCCAGGCAGTCAGGGCAGGTGGCAATGTCCGGAAGCACGAGAGTATTCCGGACGCCGGCGGAATTGCTGGGCCGGATCTCGAAACCCGTAAACACAACCGGGTCGAGATAGGAGAACTCGAGGCTCTGGATGAAGGAAGGCCCTGGTTTTTCGGCCTCCAATCGGAGCAGGAAGGTCTCCAGTAGATTCCTCTCCCCTTGGGCCTCGATGAAGACGCCTTCGCTGGAGTTCAACACCCAGCCCTGCAGATTCAGTCCGGATGCCAGGCGGTAAACGAATGGGCGGAAGCCCACTCCCTGCACGGCCCCGCGGATGACGATATGAGCTCGTTGAATCACGATCTGCGCGCGCCTCTGTCCTTGAGCCAGCCGCACCACTCGGCAATGCCGCTGGTGGTGGTGCAAGAGGTCTCAAAGACCTGCAAATGCGGGTTGATTTGGAGGGCGTTGCTTTTCAAGGCGGCCAGATTGCAGTTCAGATAAGGCAACAAATCGATCTTGTTGATCAGCAGAACCGATGCATTTCGGAACATACTCGGATATTTCAGCGGCTTGTCGTCTCCTTCTGTGGTGCTCAGGACCACGACTTTCATGGCCTCGCCCAGATCGTAGTTCGCCGGACAGACCAGGTTGCCGACGTTTTCTATGATGAGGATGTCCAGGCCGCGCAGATCCATTTGGGATAGCGCGTCCTGCACTAACCTGGCCTCCAAATGACAGCCTCCGTTGGTGACGATCTGAATCACCGGCACCTTGTAGCGCGCCACGCGCTGGGCATCGAAGTCCGTCTGGACATCGCCTTCGATTACGCCGACCTTGAGGTCCTTGCCCAGATGCTCCAAGGTGCGTTCGACAATGCTGGTCTTACCGGCTCCCGGCGAACTCACGAGGTTCAGAGCCAGAATGCCATGCTGCTCGAGAAGCACCCGGTTCTGGCGCGCAATTTCGTCGTTTTTTTCCAATACCTTGCGTTCAATCGTGATGACTTTCATGCCGTTCCCGCCTGCCGATCCGACAATTCAATCTCAACGACCTGCAACTCAGTTCCTGAAATCACCTTTACTTCGCTGCTGCCACAGCGGGGACACAAAAAGAAAGCCCCTTCAACGGTGAATACCTCGCCACAGCCGCCACATTGAGACTGGAGCAGTACTTCTTCTATGTCTAGACGGGCCGTGCTAAGCGGCGTGTCGTTTACAATTGCCCCAAAACAGAAATCCAGGGAATCCGGCACGACCCCCGCCAGCGGGCCGACTCTGATTTTCACCAGCCTGACGTCGGCTGTTTGTTCTGCCGGGACATACTGCCGGATGATGTCCACGATACCCTGGGCAATCGACAACTCATGCATGACGGCCTTTCCAGTAAAGTCTTAATTATACGCTAGTCGGCGGGTAGATGTCGGTGAATCGGCAAGGTTCGGAAATGGCCCGCCATGATGAACGAAGCCCGAGCTTCGATTGGCAGGTGACGCTCCTCTAATGTATACTACGGGTTGTTTCGGGTGCGCGGCTGCTTACCGGCCGGCCCGCGGAGCAAGTCACCAGCCTTATAATCTGGGAGTACAAAGAACAACATGAAACTGCGATCCATGCGCCTGTGGGTTTTCGCCTTCATCCTGGTGGCTCTTGCGGCGGTTTATCAAAGGGTGACCGGACCAACCTACCCCGTCCATGGAAGCCTGAAGATCGGGGAAAACGAGATCCATTTCATACTGCCCCGCACCTTGGGCGGGGAGGGTGATGCCGAGATCCGTCTGCCGGCCCCAGATGCGAGGATCGGTGGGATCATAGAGACTATGCGGGTTCCGAGCAACGATGCCTGGTTGCGCCATGATCTCGAACGCCAGGGAGATGATCTGGTCTGCCACATTCCGCATCAATCGCCGGCTGGAAAGGTCGCGTATCGAATCTACCTCTATGGTGGTGCTAGTCCCAGCTGGCTAACCCCTGAGCCGGTGGTCATCCGTTTCAAGGGCGATGTCCCCGCGTACATCATGGTTCCCCACATCATTTTGATGTTTCTCGCCATGTTGTTTTCCACCCGCGCGGGATTTGAGGCTCTGTTGAAACGGCCCGATGTGCTCAAGCTGACCCTTTGGACGGTCGTCTCGCTCACGATCGGGGGGATGATCCTGGGCCCGGTAGTGCAGAAACTCGCGTTCGGCGCGTACTGGACCGGTTGGCCGATTGGCAAGGACCT